>NZ_SCMM01000002.1:0-243059 GCF_005503345.1 Ramlibacter sp. 2FC | reverse complement strand
CGGGGGATACCGTTCAATCTCCGGCGCGTTTGCTCCGGGGTCATGGCGTGGACTCTCCGCATGGGATGGCGGGCGCACCGCCCGACGGTTGCGCGACAAACGATTATTATCCCGGGTCGCCAGCCGCCGCCAGCCCCCCGCCATGCTGAACTACCACACCGTCCCGGTCACGCCCTTCCAGCAGAACTGCTCCATCGTCTGGTGCGACGAGACCCTGCAGGCCGCCGTCATCGACCCGGGCGGCGAGATCGAGCGCCTGCTGGCCGAAGTGGCGCGGCTGGGCCTCAAGCTGGAGCAGATCTGGCTGACCCATGCCCATATCGACCATGCCGGCGGCACGGGCGAGCTCGCGGCGCGGCTGGGCCTGCCCATCGTCGGCCCGCATCCGGGCGACCAGTTCTGGATAGACGGCCTGCCGCAGCAGAGCCAGATGTTCGGCTTCCCGCCGGCCCAGGCCTTCACGCCCACACGCTGGCTGAACGATGGCGACAGCGTGACGCTGGGCCGCTGCACGCTGGCCGTGCGGCACTGCCCAGGCCACACGCCGGGCCACGTGGTGTTCCACTCGCCCGAGATCCGGCGCGCCTTCGTCGGCGACGTGCTGTTCGCCGGCAGCATAGGCCGCACCGACTTTCCGCAGGGCAACCACGAGCAGTTGATCACCAGCATCACCGAGCGACTGTGGCCCATGGGCGACGACACGGTCTTCATCCCCGGCCATGGACCGGAGAGCAGCTTCGGCCGCGAGCGCCGCAGCAATCCCTACGTGAGAGGGACCTGACTCGCCGGCATCGCGCCGCGACGAAGCCTTACGATTTTTTCGACTGCTCGTAGAGGCTGCGCACCTTGGGCAGGTTGGCCTCCAGCGACTGGATGCGGTCCGGGCCGCTGGGGTGGGTGGACAGGAAGCCCGGCCCGCCGCCACTGCCGTTGGCCGACAGCATCTTGCGCCACAGGCTCACGCTGGCCTCGGGCCGGAAGCCCCCGCGCGCCGCGATCTCCAGACCGACCAGGTCGGCCTCGGATTCGTCGGAGCGGCTGAACTTGAGCGAGAGCAGCTGGGTGCCGATGTTCGCGGCCGCGTCGCCGAGCTGGCCCAGGCCGAACAGCTGGGCCGCGATCGACAGGCCCAGGCCCGTGGCCTGGGTCTTGGCCAGGCGCTCGCGCGCATGCTCGCGCAGTGCGTGGGCCATCTCGTGGCCCATCACCATCGCGACCTCGTCGTCGGTCAGCTGCAGCTTGTCCAGGATGCCGGTGTAGAAGGCGATCTTGCCGCCGGGCATGCACCAGGCGTTGATCTGCTTGCTGCCGATCAGGTTGACCTCCCAGTGCCAGCTGCGCGCGCGCGGGTTCCACTGCGCGGTGTGCGGGACCAGGCGGCGCGCGATGGCGCGCAGGCGCTGCAGCTGCGGGTGGCCATCGGGCGCCAGCGCATCCTGGGCCCGCGCCTCGGCCAGCACCTCGGCGTACTGCTTGGTGGCGGAGCGCTCCAGCGTCTCGGCCGGCACCAGTTTGCGCAGGCCCGAGGACTCGCCCACGTCGACCTGGGCCAGCGCGGGCTGGGCCGCGGCCGCGCCCGCCGCGAGCAGGAAGGCACGCCGCGGCGCCCACGGAGCGTTCGGCGAGAGGTGGGAGTGGAAAGAGGTCTTGGCGTCGCAGAAACGGCACATGATGGGTCAATAATAGTCAGAAGCGATGTTGCGCGTGTTTCCCCGTAACGCGCCTGCGGCCTGTCGCGGCGACAGGTCCTGCCCTGCCTCCTCCCTGCTGTCCATGCCCGAACCTGTTGCCGTCCCCGTCGAATCCCCCCAGCCGGCCCGGCCCTCGTGGCGCCAGGCGCTGCGGGTCTACCTGGAGCCCACCAGCCTGCGCATGCTGGCGCTGGGCTTCGCCGCCGGCCTGCCGCTGATGCTGGTGCTGGGCACGCTGAGCTTTCGCCTGCGCGAGGCCGGCATAGACCGCAGCACCATCGGCTACCTGAGCTGGGTCGGCCTGGCCTACGCCTTCAAATGGGTCTGGGCGCCGCTGGTCGACCGCCTGCCCATCCCCCTGCTGACCCGGGCCCTGGGCCGCCGGCGCAGCTGGCTGCTGCTGTCGCAGTTCGCCATCATGGCCGGCCTGGTCGGCATGGCCCTGGCCGACCCGCGCCTGGCGCTGCAACCCATCGTGGTCTGCGCGCTGGTGGTGGCCTTCGGCTCGGCGACGCAGGACATCGCGCTCGACGCCTTCCGCATCGAGTCGGCCAACATCGACCGCCAGGCCGCGCTGGCCGCGAGCTACCAGACCGGCTACCGGCTGGCCATGATCTGGGCCGGCGCCGGCGTGTTGTGGCTGGCCGCGCGGGCCGAGGTGGCGCCGCTGGTTGCCGGCGCGCCGGCCTACCAGAACGCCGCCTGGCAGGCCGCCTACCTGGTCATGGCCGCGTCCATGGCGGTGGGCGTGGCCACGGTGCTGCTGTCGCGCGAGCCGCTGCGTGTGCCGCTGCCGCCGGCGCGCGGCCTGGCCGATTGGTTGCAGGGCGCCCTGGTCGAGCCCTTCGCCGACTTCTTCCGCCGCTACCGCTGGCAGGCCGTGCTGATCCTGGCGCTGATCGCGGTGTACCGCATCAGCGACGTGGTGATGGGCATCATGGCCAACCCCTTCTACGTCGACATGGGCTACACCAAGGACGAGGTCGCGGCCGTGACCAAGGTCTACGGGGTGGTCATGACCCTGGCCGGCGCCTTCATCGGCGGCGCGCTCTCGATGCGCCTGGGCGTGATGCGCATCCTGATGCTGGGCGCGGTGCTGAGCGCGGCGAGCAACCTGTTGTTCGCCTGGCTGGGCGCGCGCGGCCACGACGTCACGGCGCTGATCCTGGTGGTCTCGGCCGACAACCTGTCCAGCGGCATCGCCTCGGCCGCCTTCATCGCCTACCTGTCCAGCCTGACCAATGTCAGCTACTCGGCGACCCAGTACGCGCTGTTCAGCTCCATGATGCTGCTGCTGCCGAAGTTCGTCGCGGGCTTTTCCGGCGACTACGTGAATGCCTTCGGCTACGCGCAGTTCTTCACCAGCACGGCCCTGCTCGGCGTGCCGGTGCTGGGCCTGATCTGGCTCGCTTCCAGGGCCGGCGCGGCGGCCCGGTCTTGAGCCCGCGCGGCTGCGTTTACTTAACTTTACCGACGGTTCAAGGCGCCGGCCGACTGGAAGGCGCAGCATGGCGCCATGCTGACTAAACTGCGCCCATGAACCCACGCCTGCTGATGATCGAAGACGATGCCCGCCTGGCCCAGATGGTGGGCGAGTACCTGGGGCCGTCGGGTTTCGCGTTCGCCCACGCGGGCGATGGCCTGGGCGGCCTGGCGCGGCTGCAGGAGCAGCCGGTGGACCTGGTCATCCTGGACCTGATGCTGCCCGATGTCGACGGCCTCGAGGTCTGCCGCCGCATCCGCGCGCTGCCCGGCGAGCTGGCGCGTGTGCCGGTGCTGATGCTGACCGCCAAGGGCGACCCCATGGACCGCATCGTCGGGCTCGAGCTCGGCGCCGACGACTACCTGCCCAAGCCCTTCGAGCCGCGCGAGCTGCTGGCGCGCATCAGGGCCGTCCTGCGCCGGCGCGGCGAAGGCGGGCCGGCTGCGACGCCGCTGCTGCACTTCGGCTCGCTGGAGATCGACCGCGACGCGCGCAGCGTGACCGTGAGCGGCCAGGCCTGCGAGCTGACCTCCTACCAGTTCGACCTGCTGGTCGCGCTGGCCGAGCGTGCCGGCCGCGTGCTCACGCGCGACCAGATCATGGAGGCCGTGCGCGGGCGCGAGCTCGAGGCCTTCGACCGCTCGATCGACGTGCACATGGGCCGCATCCGCGCGGCGATCGAGGCCGACCCCAAGAACCCCAAGCGCATCCTCACGGTGCGCGGCGTCGGCTACGTGTTCGCGAAACAACAGGACTAGCGCCCGGGAAGTGTTGTCGTGGCTCTGTTCTCCGCCTTTTCCCGGCGCCTGTACCTGCGCATCTGGCTGGCCGTGGTGGGCGGCGTGGCGGCGCTGGCCCTGGTGGTCGGCTGGGCCTGGCGCGTCGCCGTCCAGTACAACGCGCCGGCGCCCGCGCCGCGCGAGGTCATGGTGCGCAACCTGGCCGGCGAGCTCATAGGCTCGGCCCAGGCCCAGCCCGGACGCCAGCCGGGCCAGCCGCTGGAATTCACCGTGAACCTCAACGACGGCCAGACCCTGATCCTGCAGATGCCGCCGCGCAACCGTCGCATGGGCGGCGGCCCGCCCCCGCCGCCGGCCCCTTACTGGACGCGGCCGCCCTACGGTTTCTTCTGGATGCTGGGCGTGGTCGGCTTGGCGGTGGCGCTGGGCATCTATCCCATCGTGCGCCGGCTCACGCAGCGTCTGGAGGCGCTGCAGCGCGGCGTGCAGCGCTGGGGCGACGGCGACCTGTCGGTGCGCGTGCCGATCACCGGCCAGGACGAGGTGGCCGACCTGGCGCAGCGCTTCAACGCCGCGGCCGAGCGCATCCAGACCCTGATGGCCTCGCAGCAGGCCCTGCTGGCTTCGCAGAAGTCCTTGCTGGCGAACGCCTCGCACGAGCTGCGCTCGCCGCTCACGCGCATCCGCATGGGCTTGGAGCTGCTGGGCGAGCAGGGTCCCGCGGGCGCGCTCTGGGCCGCGCGCAAGAAAGAGATCTCGCGCAACATTGGTGAACTCGACCAGCTGATCGACGAGATCCTGCTGGCCAGCCGGCTCGACGCGCGCGAGGCCGACATCGGCACTGTGGAGCCGGTGGACCTGCTGGGCCTGGCCGCCGAAGAGAGCGCACGCGCCGGGGCCGAGCTGCAGCTGCCGGACGGCGCCGAGGCCCTGGTCGTGCCCGGCGTGGCCAAGCTGCTGCGCCGCCTGGTGCGCAACCTGCTCGAGAACGCGCGCCGCCACGGCGGGCGGGGCGGGCAGGCCGAGGGCATTGCCGTGATCCTGCGCCGCGAGCCGGGCTGGGTGGTGCTGCAGGTCTGCGACCGCGGCCCCGGCGTGCCGCCCGCGCAGCGCGAGCGCATCTTCGAGCCCTTTTACCGCCTGCCCGGCGCCAGCGAGCGCGAGGGCGGGGTCGGCCTGGGCCTGTCCCTGGTGCGGTCCATCGCCCAGCGCCACGGCGGCAGCGTGCACTGCGAGGACCGCGAAGGCGGCGGCGCCCGCTTCAGCGTGCGCCTTCCGCCAGCGAGGGTGTAGCAATTCGTTTCAGCGCGCTCCCCGGTTTGGGCCGACAATGTGCGAATCCCTGTGGTAATTTGCGGTGAATCCGGCGCCGATCACTGAAACAGGGGATGCCAAAGTTGCTGATATTATGTAAAGTTGTGTTTCTTTGCTGTCACGTTCCACGTTTCGAAATACAAGCATCAAGCTTTCGACGAAGATTCAAATTCCAACGACGTCCCTGCAGGGACTTTGACGAGGCCACCGCGAGGTGGCTTCTTTTTTGGCAAACCGCTCGCGGCGGCGGTGTCCTGTCCTCCGGCGGTGGCTGCAAGCACAGAGTCGATAATTGCCTGTGTCCAGACACGGCATGATTGCCAGTCCTCTTCCCATGAGTTGCCGCCACATTCTTTACGTCGCCCATGGGGCCGAGTGCTTCATCCAGGAGGCCGCCTACTCGATACTTTCGCTTTGGCGGCAGCCGGATGGCCGGAGTTACGAGGTGACGGTCGTGACCGATTTGCCCGAGCGCCTCATCGCGCTCGTGGGCGCCGATCCCCGGCTGCACGTCTTGCCGCTAGAACAGGTGCGTCGAGACGCCTGGCGCGGTTCGCTGGGCTACATACATCGCATCAAGCCTTTGGCTATCCAATGGGCGGCGCGGGAATCGACCGTGAGCGCGGACGACCTGTTCCTGTACGTCGATTCGGACACGGTGTTCACGCGCAGTCCTGCCTGCCTGTTCGAGGCGGTCGCGCAGGGAAACATCGTGCTGAACGAGCGCGAAGGCGGCCTGGCTGACAGCCGCCATCAGACTCGTTCACACGCCAAGCTGTATCGAACCGCTAGTCGCCATGAATTCAACGTCCGGGGAACACCTCGCCACCTCGGGGCCGACCTGGGGCTCTGGAATTCCGGCGTGATTGGTTTTCGGGCCGCGCAATTGGCCTTGTTTGACGAAACCGTCGACCTCATCGATCAAATCTTCGCCGTGCTCAAAATTCACACGGTGGAACAGGTTGCTCTGTCCGCCGTGCTGCAGGACCGCGGCCATCCTTTGCGTGACAGCGGCGACGTGATCTTCCACTACCATAACTTCAAGGAGTTCCGCCAGGATCTGGCGCTGTTCTTCGAGCGCTACGGCCACCAGCCCGTGCAGGCGCGGCTGGCACGTTGGGGCGAGGTGGATCCGGTACTCCGAAGCCGGCCCAAGCTGGCTTTCAATGCCCTGCCCAAGTGGCAGCGGAAGATTCGAAAGTGGGTCGGCCGCGGCTGGCAACCCCTGGCCTATCCCTGGGAGTGATCGGACCGGGCATGCGCGGGCGGCGCGCTTTCCGCGTCGAGAAAAACCAGGGCGATGCAGAGGGACAGCATCACCGCGTAGTAGTTGTGCGCGAAGTTGACGTTGCTCAGCCCCGCGACTGCATGCATGAGCAGCAGGCCGGCCATCTGCTGCCCGGCGACCGGGCTGAGGCGCCACAGGCGGCGGGCCGCCACGGCCATGCCGGCCAGCAGGGCCAGCAGGCCGGCCAGCCCGAGCAGGCCGCCGTCCAGGGCGTTGTGCAGGTACTGGTTGTGTGCATGGCCGAGCTGGCGCACGTGGGTCAGGCGCTCGCGCTGCTCGGGAGGCAGTTGTTCTCCCGCGTGCCGGATGCGCTGCAGGCGCTCGGTGGCGCCCAGGCCTATCCAGGGGGATTCGTGGATGCCGTTCCAGGCCATCTGGAACAGGAACACGCGCGCGCCCAGCGAGCTGTTGTAGTCGGAGCTTGAAACGGCGAGGTCGACTTCCTGCCAGGCCCGGCGCACGCGCAGCGGGTCGCCGGGCAGGCTGATCGCCGCCGCCAGGGCAGAAGCGAGCAGCACGGCGGCGATGCCCATCGAGCGGGGCCGCAGCAGCCGATGGCGGCGGCGCAGCGCCAGGGCGGCCAGCAGCAGCACCCAGGGCAAGACGGCATAGGCGCCGCGCGACTGGCTGGCCAGCACGGCCGCGATGCCGCAACCCGCGCTGAACGCCCAGACCGCGCGGCCGCGTGGTGAGGCACGCCCGTCCAGTGCATGGGGCCAGAGCAGGCAGACCAGGAAGCTCACGGCCACGGCCCAGGGGATGGGGTGGGAGGGCAGCCGATCGCGGTCCAGGCTCAAGGCCAGGACCAGGGCGAACACGCAGGCGGCCGCGGCGGCGCCCGGCAGCCAGCGGCCGGCGAACGCGGCGCGGTGGCGCGCCACGACCCAGGTGGCGGTGGCGGCGAGCAGCAGGCGCAGGCCGCTGCCCAGGTCGGCCGTGAGCTTGCAGCAGGGCTCGTCCCAGACCCAGGACAGGCCGGTCCACAGCGCCATGGCGGCCAGGCAGGACAGCAGCCAGGCGGTGGCGGCGGCCTGCGCGCCCGCGAGGCGCGGGCGCGAGGGCCCCGCGCCCAGCCACAGGGCGAGCAGCAGCAGCAGCAGCCAGGCCGCGCCCGCGAGCTTGGTGTTCAGGGGGCTGAGCGCCGTGCCGGCCAGCAGCAGGCCGAGCAGGCCCCGCGTGATGGCGGAAGGCGCAGGCGGTGGCGGCGGGGCCCCCAGCTGCCGGTCAGCGGCCGACATCGGCGGTCAGGTGGGCGCGGTCGTAGTGCAGCGCCGCGTAGCGGAAGAAGCACTCCAGGGCGATGAAGAAGCAGAACAGGAAGCCGGCGCCGCCACCCGTGAAGCCCAGACGAAACACATACAGGCGCAGGAAGATGGCGAGGCCCGAGGCCATGCCGCGCAGCACGCCGCCGCGCTTGCCTGCCTCGGCGCGCTTGGTCGCGCCCAGCATGGCGTACTGGGTCAGCTTCTGCAGGCTGCCGCGCACGGTCTGGCGCGAGAAATGGCGCAGCTTGGCCTTGAACACATGGCGCGGGGCCTGGGGCTCGGCCAGCACCGCATGCTCGTGCACCACGCCTTCGAAGCCGGTCAGCATGTCGCGCCTGAACAGCCGCTCCAGGCTGGACTGCGAGAGGAAATAGCGCAGCTCTTCGCCGTAGGCCACCACGCTCCACTCGACCTTCCAGACCGCGCGCTGGCCCGAGCGCACGGCGGCCTGGATCTCGGCCTGCAGGCGCGGCGTGATCTCCTCGTCCGCATCCAGGAACAGGATGTAGTCGCCCGTCGCATGCTGGAGCAGCCGGTTGCGCTGCACGGCGAAGCCCTGCCAGTCGGCGTAGACATGGGTCTTGGCGCCCAGGTTCTGGGCGATCGCCACGGTGGCGTCGCTGCTGCCGCTGTCGACGACGATGACTTCGTCGGCGAAGGCGGCGCTGCGCAGGCAGCGCTCGATCTGGTGCGCCTCGTTCTTGGCCAGCACGCCGATGGTGAGCGTGGGCTGTCCGGTGTGCGGGGTGGGTGGCATGGGATGCGTCTTGTCAGTGGGCCGCGCGGCGGGCCTGGGCGAGCGCGCCGGTGTCCAGCGCGGCCAGGCCGCGCAGGCGCCCCCAGGCGCGCGCAAGGTGTTTAGGGGAGGGCAGCAGGCAGCGTGCGGCCAGGTTCAGCGCCGCTGCCAGCAGTGCGCGGCGGCGCAGGCGCCGCGCGGCCGCGGCACCGGCGTGCTTCCAGGCGAACAGGATCTTGGACTGCACATGGTGGTAGCCGCGCCAGTACTCGGCGCACCAGGGGCGGCTGCCCCGGACCGAGCCGCGCGAGAGGTGGGTGATGCGCACCTCGGGCAGGACCAGGATCTGGCGCCTGGCCTGGAAGGCGCGCAGGCACAGGTCCTCGTCCTCGTAGTAGAGAAAGAACAGGGGGTCGAAGGCGCCGCCTATGCGCGGCAGGTCCTGCATGCGCACCAGCATCGCGGCCGCGCAGGCGTAGCCCACGTTGAGCGGGCCTTCGGCGCCACCGGTTTGCGGGGCCCAGGTCTCGCGCGGCCAGCTGTAATTGAGCTGCGGCGCCCCCGAGGCCTCGGTCAGCTGCGGCACGACCAGGGTGGCGTCGGGCCAGGTCTGGGCGCCCCGCACCAGGGCGGCGATCTGCCCGGGCTGGACCAGGCAGTCGGGGTTCAGCAGCAGCGCGTAGGGGGTCCTGACCTCGGCCAGTCCCGCGTTGTTGGCCGCGCCATAGCCGCGGTTGGCCGGCATGGCGAGCAGGCGCGCCGCCGGCAGATGGGTTCGCACCTGGGCGCAGCTGTCGTCGGCGCTGGCGTTGTCGACCACGATCACATGCGGCAGGCCGGCCAGGCCGGCCGCCAGCGGCGCGATGCAGTGCGCGCTGTTGTAGGTGACGGTCAGCACCGTCACCTGGTCCAGGGCCGCGGACTCGCTGGGGCTCATCGACACGGGGGCAGGTGCGCGCTCGGGCGGCTTGCCCTGGGGCGCGGGCCTCTCAATGGTGGTGCCCGACCGTCTCGCCTGCCTTGAGGCGGTAGACCGTGCCGCAGTAGGGGCACTTGGCCTCGCCGGTGCGCGCCACGTCGAGGTAGACCTTGGGGTGGCTGTTCCAGAGCTTCATGTCGGCCAGCGGGCTGGGGCAGAACACGCCGCCCTGGTGGTTGAGGTCCTTGGCCAGGAGTTCGACAAGGGCTTGCGTCATGCTCAGACCTTGGTGAGCCAGTGGGCGTACTTGGGGTTGCGGCCGTTGACGATGTCAAAGAACGCGCTCTGGATCTTCTCGGTGAGCGGGCCGCGGCTGCCGCTGCCGATCTCCACGCGGTCGAGCTCGCGGATCGGCGTGACCTCGGCGGCGGTGCCGGTGAAGAAGGCCTCGTCGGCGATGTAGACCTCGTCGCGCGTGATGCGCTTTTGCACCAGCTCCAGGCCCAGGTCCTTGCAGATGTGGAACACGGTGTTGCGCGTGATGCCGTTGAGCGCGCCGGCCGACAGGTCGGGGGTGTAGACCACGCCGCCCTTGATCACGAAGATGTTCTCGCCCGCGCCCTCGGAGACGAAGCCGGAGGCGTCGAGCAGCAGGGCCTCGTCGTAGCCGTCGTCCAGTGCCTCCATGTTGGCCAGGATGGAGTTGCTGTAGTTGCTCACCGCCTTGGCCTGCGTCATCGTGATGTTGACGTGGTGGCGCGTGTAGCTGCTGGTCTTGACGCGGATGCCGCGCTTCATGCCCTCCTCGCCGAGGTAGGCGCCCCAGGCCCAGGCAGCGACCATCATGTGGATGGTGTTGCCCTTGGGCGAGACGCCCAGCTTCTCGTCGCCGATCCAGACCAGGGGGCGGATGTAGCCGCTTTCCAGGCCGTTGTCGCGGATCGCGGCCTTCTGCGCCTCGTTGACCTGCTCCTGGCTGAAGGGGATCTTCATGCGCAGGATCTTGGCGCTGTTGAACAGGCGCTCGGTGTGCTCCTGCAGGCGGAAGATGGCCGTGCCGTTCACGGTGTTGTAGGCGCGCACGCCCTCGAAGGCGCCGCAGCCGTAGTGCAGGGTGTGGGTCAGCACGTGGATCTTGGCTTCGCGCCAGTCGACCATTTCGCCGTCCAGCCAGATCTTGCCGTCGCGGTCGGCCATCGAGGGAATCACGGGGCTCATGAAAGGGGTCCTTTGGAAGTTGGCGGGCCTTGTCTGGCGGCCCGCAGGTAAAACGGGATTTTACGGGGCCGGCGGCGGCGCCTCGTCGCCGGTGGGCGGGCGTTCCAGCGTCCACCGCGCCAGCTTACCCTGCTGGAACTCGCAGGTGACATGGGACTGGCTGCCATCGGTCCAGCGGTAGATCTCGGGCTGCTCTCCCTTGGGCGAGCGCAGCTCGCCGAGCGCGCGCGTCATCGCGATCACGTGCATCAGCGTCACGCCGGGCTTGAGCTTGGCGTTGAGCATCACGGCGCTGCCGACGAAGCCGACCGGCCGGTCGGCGGCGCGCTTGAGAATGGTCATCATGCGCGTGAAGTGCAGCAGCAGCCACATCACCAGGCCGCCGCCCGCAATCGCCACGCCGGGCCAGCCGTAGGCGCGCCAGGCCGCATAGAGCAGCACCAGGCTGGCGACGGGAACGAGCAATTTCTGGAAATTCATGGCGGCGATTGTCTTATGTCCGGGCCAGGGCCGGCCTGCGGGGACTGCGTAGGTCCTGTCTTGTCTAACCCAGGCTGCGCGCCAGTTCCATGGCCTCCTCGATGCGCTCCACGGCGTGGATCTCCAGGCCCTCGAAGGCCTTGTCCTGCTTCTTGGGCGCGTTGGCCTTGGGCACGACGGCGACCGAGAAGCCGAGCTTGGCGGCCTCCTTCAGGCGCTCCTGGCCGCGCGGCGCGGGCCGCACCTCGCCGGCCAGGCCGACCTCGCCGAAGGCGATGAAGCCGCGCGGCAGGGGCTTGCCGCGCAGCGAGGAGGTGATGGCCAGCATCGCCGCCAGGTCGGCTGCCGGCTCGCTGATGCGCACCCCGCCCACGGCGTTGACGAACACGTCCTGGTCCATGCAGGCCACGCCGGCATGGCGGTGCAGCACGGCCAGCAGCATGGCCAGGCGGTCGCGCTCCAGGCCCACCGAGAGGCGGCGCGGGCTGGGCCCGCCGCTGTCCACCAGGGCTTGGATCTCGACCAGCAGGGGACGCGTGCCTTCCAGCGTGACCAGCACGCAGCTGCCCGGCACGGGCTCGGCGTGCTGGGAGAGGAAGATCGCGCTGGGATTGCTCACGCCCTTGAGGCCGCGCTCGGTCATGGCGAAGACGCCGATCTCGTTGACCGCGCCGAAGCGGTTCTTGATCGCGCGGACCAGGCGGAAGCTCGAATGCGTGTCGCCCTCGAAATACAGCACGGTGTCGACCATGTGCTCGAGCACGCGCGGGCCGGCCAGCGCGCCCTCCTTGGTCACATGGCCGACCAGCACCACGGCCGTGCCGCTGGCCTTGGCGGCGCGCGTGAGGTGGGCCGCGCATTCGCGCACCTGGGCCACCGAGCCGGGGGCCGAGCTCAGCTGGTCCGAGTACACGGTCTGGATCGAGTCGATCACGGCGATCGCGGGCCGCGTGGCCTCCAGCGTGGCCAGGATCTTCTCGAGCTGGATCTCGGCCAGCACCTGGACCTGGGAGCCGTCCAGGCCGAGCCGGCGCGAGCGCAGCGCGACCTGGGCCCCGCTTTCCTCGCCGGTCACATACAGCGTGGACTGGCCCGCGCGCTGCAGCGCATCGAGTGCCTGCAGCAGCAGGGTCGACTTGCCTATGCCGGGGTCGCCGCCGATCAGCACCACGCCGCCCTCGACCACCCCGCCGCCGAGCACGCGGTCCAGCTCATTGAGGCCGGTCGGCTGGCGCGCCACGTCGCGCGCCTCGATCTCGGCCAGCGTGGTGACGGGGCTGGATTTCGCCAGCGCCGCATAGCGGTTCTTTGCCGGCGCCGCGCTCTCGGCCAGCGACTCGATCAGTGTGTTCCAGGCGCCGCAGTGCGGGCATTTGCCCAGCCAGCGCGGCGTGGTGCCGCCGCAGTCGTTGCAGGTGTAGATGGTTTTTTCTTTGGCCATGGGGATGAACCACTAAACGCTTGTATGGCGCGCGTCATCAGCGCCCCTGATAGAATCGAGCTTCGGGGGACAAAAGTCGGCTTCATGCCGTGAGGTGATTCGGTTCATCCTATATCTCCCGATCCTTATTACCAACACCCGCTCGGCTCGCCAGAGTCAGCGGGTGTTCCTTATTGAAGACCACGAAATCATCAGCGCGTTGGCCGCGCTTTTTCGGCGGTTTCGCATCCAGGTCCAGGACCTCCAGCGTCTGCGGCCAGATGAAATCCAGATAACGCGTTTCCCCGCGCTCATAGAAGCGTTGCAAGGCCCACAGGTAGTAGTCCACCGCCTGTAGGCCGGCATGGTCCTTCGTGTGGAAGTTCACCGCCGTGCGCTGCCGCGCCGGGTCCAGCGATGGCACGCCCTTGAAATAGGGGTCGGCCAGTACCTCGGCGCGCAGGCTGTCCAGATCGGCCTTGAGTGCATCCACGTCCCGGCACTCCGGCTTCCCCTCGATGAAAAAGCGCGAACAGCCCTCCGTGGCTACAACCACCTTGCCACCTTTGGCGAACAGCGTAGCGTCGCCGGCCTCGTCCACAAAGAAATGCGTTCCAGTCATGTCGTTCATGCTTGTGATGCGGCAGCGTTCTGGTCTTGTGATAGCGCGTCGAAGCGCCGCGGCGACCCTGTAGTCGACTTCAAGTTCGCGGGTGGCTGCGTGGAAGACCACGACATGCGAGGGGCGCCGGCTATGCAAATTTTCGGGGTTCAGGTCGTACGCAGGCCGGCAGCCAGGGCGCGGGTCAGCTCGGCCGCGGGGACGGGGCGGCAGCCGCTGGCGTTCTGGCCCGACCACAGCGGCGAGAAGTCGCCGCTGCCGCATTGTTCGGCGTGGGCGCGCAGCGGGGCCATGGCGGCAGTGGCCAGCGGGAAGGCCGGGGCCGCGGGGCTGATAGCCCCCAGCTCGCGCATCACGCGGTTGACGATGCCGCGCGCCGGCCGGCCGGTGAACACATTGGTCAGCGCCGTGTGGCGCGCGGCCTCGCTCTGCAGCGCGGCGCGGTGCAGGGCGCTGGTGCTGGCCTCGGGGCAGCAGAGGTAGGCCGTGCCGACCTGCACGCCGGCCGCGCCCAGCGCCATGGCGGCGGCCACGCCGGCCGCGTCGGCGATACCGCCGGCCGCGATCACCGGGACCTTGACCGCGTGCACCACCTGGGGCAGCAGGGCGAAGCTGCCGAGCTGGGTCGTCAGGTCCTCGCTCAGGAACATGCCGCGGTGGCCGCCGGCCTCCAGGCCCTGGGCGATGATGGCGTCGGCCCCATGCGCCTGCAGCCACAGCGCCTCTTCCACCGTGGTGGCGGAGGACAGCACCCTGGTGCCCCAGCTCTTCACGCGCTGCAGCAGCGCGGCTTCGGGCAGGCCGAAATGAAAGCTCACCACGGCGGGGCGGTAGGCGTCCAGGATGTCGGCGGCCTCGTGGGTGAACGGCTGGCGTCCCGGACCGGCCGGCACGGCCGCCAGGTCCAGGCCGAATTCTTCGTAGTAGGGCGCCAGCGCGGCGCGCCAGGCGGCTTCGCGCGCCGCGTCGGGCTCGGGCTGGACGTGGCAGAAGAAGTTCACGTTGTAGGGCCGCTGCGTGCCCGCGGCCAGCGCCGCCAGTTCGCTGCGCAGGGCCTCGGGCGAGAGCATGGCGCAGGGCAGCGAGCCCAGGCCGCCGGCGCTGCACACCGCCAGCGCCAGCGCGCTGCCTTGCACGCCCGCCATCGGGGCCTGGATCAGGGGCAGGTCTATGCCCAGAAGGTCTTGCAAGCGGTTCATGAATGGGCCTCCAGTCGAGGCATTGTCGCAGTCCGGCCGCAAGGCCTGCGCCGCACCGTTCCCAGGCCGGGTGGGGTGATCAGGGATTACCCGCGGTGCGCTGCGGTTCAAATCATTTAACATGTTAAATAAATGAAGACCAACCCCTCCTTCGCCCACCGCAACCTGCCGCGCCTGCTGCTTCAGGCGCGCGAGGCCGTGATGGCCCACACCCGGCCCAGCCTGCGCGCCCATGGCCTGTCCGACCAGCAGTGGCGCGTGCTGCGCGTGCTCGGCGAGCATGCGGGCGAGGCCGGGGGCGTGGAAACCGGCCGCGTGGCGCGCGAGGCCTTCATCCTCGGCCCCAGCCTCACCGGCGTGCTGGGCCGCATGGAGCGCGACGGCCTGATCGGCCGCAGCCGCTGCCCCGAGGACGCGCGCCGCAGCGTGGTGCGCGCCACAGCCGAGGGGCTGGCCATGGCCGCCACGCTGTCGACCGCCATCGAGTCGCACTACGCCTGGCTCGAGGACCGGCTCGGCAAGGCCAGGCTGGCCCAGCTCTATGCCCTGCTCGACGAGGTGATCGCGCTCGAGCAGCCGGCCGACGTCACCGAAGACCTGGAAACGGACACCGCCCCATGACCCCCTTTCTGCCCGAGGGCACGGTGTACGGCACCCTGCTCAATTTCCGACGCGAGCAGGCCCTGTGGGCCGGCCGCATGGCCGAGCCGCCCTACCAGGCGCCGCCGCGCGCGCCCGTGCTCTACATCAAGACCGCCAACACCTTCAGCCCCTGCGGCGCGGCGATTGCGCTGCCGGACCATGTGGCCGAGGTCGAGATCGGCGCCTCGCTCGCCCTGGTGATGGGGCCGCAGGCCCAGGTGGCGGGCGCCGTGCTGCTGAACGACCTGTCTCTGCCGCATGCCAGCTACTACCGCCCCCCGATCAAGTACCGCTGCCTGGACGGCTTCCTGGGCGTCGGGCCGCGCTGCCACCCGCTGGCCGGTCTCGACGCCCTGGCGGCGCTGAAGCTCGAGGTTCGCGTCAACGGCGCGCTGGTGCAGACCGTGGCCCTGAGCGAGCTGGTGCGGGACGCGGCGACCCTGCTGGCCGACGTGGCCGAGTTCATGAGCCTGCAGCCCGGCGACCTGCTGATGCTGGGCAGCGACTGCCTGGAAGACGGCGGGCGGCCGCGCGCCCGGCTGGGCGACCGCATCGAGATCTGCGCGCCGGGCTTCGAGCCGCTGGTCAACACCGTGGTGAAGGAGCTCGCATGAAGAGAGCGCGCATCGCCTGGGCCGGCGCAGTCCACGAGGCCGTGGAGCGTGAAGGCCGGCTCGAGCTGCTGACCCCGGCCTTCAGCGGCCGCCTGCTGTCGTTCGACGAGGTGGTCTGGCTGCCGCCGCTCCACCCCATGCCCGCGCACCGGCCGCGCACCATCCTGGCCCTGGGCCTGAACTACGCCGACCATGCCAGGGAGCTGGCCTTCAAGGCGCCCGAGGAGCCGCTGGCCTTTCTCAAGGGCGAGGCCACGCTGATCGGCCACCGCGCCTACACGCGCCGCCCGGCCGGCGTGGACTTCATGCACTACGAGTGCGAGCTGGCCGTGGTGATAGGCCGGACCGCGAAAAAGGTGAAACGCGACGACGCCTACGATTTCGTCGCCGGCTACTGCGTGGCCAACGACTACGCGATCCGCGACTACCTCGAGAACTGGTACCGACCCAACCTGCGCGTGAAGAACCGCGACACCTGCACGCCCCTGGGCCCCTGGCTGGTGGACGCGGCCGATGTCCCCGACCCGATGAAGCTCGCGCTCAAGACCTCGGTGAACGGGCAGCTGACCCAGAGCGGCAACACGCGCGACATGATCTTCGACGTGCCGCGCCTGATCGAGTACTTCACGAGCTTCATGACGCTCTCGCCCGGCGACCTGATCCTCACCGGCACGCCCGACGGCGTGGTCGACTGCCGGCCCGGCGACCGCGTCGTGACCGAGATCGAGGGCCTGGGCGCGCTCGAAAACACCATCGACGAAGGATGAACATGCGCATCGACCATCTGATCGACGGCAAGCCGGTCGCCGGGACAGACTACTTCGAGACCGTCAACCCCGCCACCCAGCAGGTGCTGGCCGAGGTCGCCGCAGGCGGCGAGGCAGAGGTGAACGCTGCCGTGGCCGCGGCCAAGGCGGCCTTCCCGGCCTGGGCCGGCAAGCCCGCGGCCGAGCGCGCGAAGCTGATCCGGCGCCTCGGCGACCTGATCGCGAAGAACGTGCCCGAGCTGGCGCAGACCGAGACCGACGACTGCGGCCAGGTCATCGCGCAGACCGGCAAGCAGCTGATCCCGCGCGCGGCCGACAACTTCCATTACTTCGCCGAGATGTGCACGCGCGTGGACGGCCACACCTATCCCACACCCACGCACCTGAACTACACCCTGTTCCACCCGGTGGGCGTGTGCGCGCTGATCAGCCCCTGGAACGTGCCCTTCATGACGGCGACCTGGAAGGTCGCGCCCTGCCTGGCCTTCGGCAACACGGCCGTGCTCAAGATGAGCGAGCTCTCGCCGCTCACGGCCGCGCGCTTGGGGCGCCTCGCGCTCGAAGCGGGTATCCCGCCCGGTGTGCTGAACATCGTGCACGGCTACGGCCAGCAAGCCGGCGAACCGCTGGTCGCCCACCCCGACGTGCGCGCGATCAGCTTCACCGGCTCGACCGCCACCGGCAACCGCATCGTCAAGACCGCGGGCCTCAAGAAGTTCAGCATGGAGCTGGGCGGCAAGAGCCCCTTCGTGGTGTTCGACGACGCCGACCTCGAGCGCGCGCTCGACGCCGCGGTGTTCATGATCTTCTCCAACAACGGCGAGCGCTGCACGGCCGGCAGCCGCATCCTGGTGCAGCAGAACATCTACGCCGACTTCGCGGCGAAGTTCGCCGAGCGCGCCAGGCGCATCACGGTGGGCGACCCGCTCGACGAGGGCACCATCGTCGGCCCCATGGTCAGCCCCGGCCACCTGGCCAAGGTGCGCAGCTACATCGAGCTGGGCCCCAAGGAGGGCGCGACGCTGTTGTGCGGCGGCCTGGGCCAGCCCGAGCTGCCCGAGCGCGTGAAGAAGGGCAACTACGTGCTGCCCACGGTGTTCGCCGACGTGGACAACCGCATGCGCATCGCGCAGGAGGAGATCTTCGGCCCGGTCGCCTGCCTGATCCCGTTCCGCGACGAAGCCCATGCGATAGCGCTGGCCAACGACATCCAATACGGCCTGTCGAGCTACGTCTGGACCGAGAACATAGGCCGCGCCCACCGCGTGGCCGCCGCCATCGAGGCCGGTATGTGCTTCGTCAACAGCCAGAACGTGCGCGACCTGCGCCAGCCCTTCGGCGGCACCAAGGCCTCGGGCACGGGCCGCGAGGGCGGCACCTGGAGCTACGAGGTGTTCTGCGAGCCCAAGAACGTCGCGGTCTCGCTGGGCTCGCACCATATTCCGCACTGGGGGGCTTGATGAGGCGCCTCCCCGCTTCTCTCGAAGCACCTCGCGGGATTCGGCGGCCGGGGTGCCCTGCTCCGCTCATGTCCTCCGGATTGGGCTTTGCCCAATCCTCCCCCTTGACTTCGCTGCGCAGGACACCCCGGCCACCGAATCCAGCGGGGCGTGTGGTTGGGAACGCCGGCATGCGCGCAGCTCGCAGCGGGATGGCGGTGCGGGGTGGGCGCCGCAGCGAAGTCAAGGAGGAGGGGCGGGCGCAGCCCGTCCCGGGGGACATGAGCGGAGGCGCCCACCCCGCGCCGACAACCCGCGGAGCGAGAGCAGACTTCTCGCGCCAAGCCAGGCAACACGAAAGGCTCGACTGACATGGGCAAACTAGCACTCGCCGCCAAGATCACCCACGTCCCCTCGATGTACCTGTCCGAAATGGACGGTCCGCGCAAGGGCACGCGCCAGGACGCAATCGAGGGCCATGCCGAGATCGGCCGGCGCTGCCGCGCGCTCGGCGTGGACACCCTGGTGGTGTTCGACACGCACTGGCTGGTCAACGCGGGCTACCACATCAACTGCGCGCCAAGCTGGGAAGGCGTCTACACCAGCAACGAGTTGCCGCATTTCATCAGCAACATGCGCTTCGGCTTCTCGGGCAATCCGCAGCTCGGCCGGCTGCTGGCCAAGACCTGCAACGAGATGGGCGTGGAGACGCTGGCGCACGACGCGACCACGCTCAATCCCGAGTACGGCACCCTGGTGCCCATGCGCTACATGAACGCCGACCAGCACTTCAAGGTGGTCTCGGTCTCGGCCCTGTGCACCTCGCACTACCTCAACGACAGCGCGCGCCTGGGCTGGGCCATGCGCCGCGCGATCGAGGACGAGTACCAGGGCACGGTCGCCATCCTCGCCAGCGGCTCGCTCTCGCACCGCTTCGCGCAGAACGGCCTGGCGCCCGAGTACGCCTTCAAGGTCTGGAGCCCGTTCCTCGAGCACCTCGACCACGAGGTCATCCGCATGTGGCAGCAGGGCGACTGGGCCGACTTCTGCGCCATGCTGCCCGAGTACGCGAGCAAGGGCCATGGCGAGGGCTTCATGCACGACACGGCCATGCTGCTCGGCGCCCTGGGCTGGTCGGACTACGACGGCCAGGCCGAGGTGCTCACGCCTTACTTCGGCGCCTCGGGCACGGGCCAGATCAACGCCCTGTTTCCGGTCACGCCGCAGACCGGCGCTTCCATCCCCGCGGCCCAGGCCTCCTCGGCCGCGGGCTACCATGCCGCCGGCCGCCTCTGAGACTCGTCCTGACATGCCCCATCTGGTCATCCTCTACACCCCCAACCTCGAGACCGAGGTCGACATGGGCGCGCTGTGCCGAGACGCCGCCGACGCCATGCTGGCCGTGCGCGACGACGAGGGCCGCCAGGTTTTCCCCACCGGCGGCACCCGCGTGCTGGCCTATCCGGCCGCGCATTACGCGGTGGCCGATGGTGGGGCCGCGGGACGCGCCGCGGGTGGCAGCGGCGACTACGGCTTCATGTACCTGAACCTGCGCATGGCGGCTGGCCGCAGCGCGGCCACCCAGCAACGCGCCGGCCAGGCCCTGCTGGCGGCCGTGCGCAAGCGCATGGACCCGCTGCTCGCGCAGCGACCCATAGGCATCACGCTGCAGGTCGACGAGGGCCACGAGGTCTTCGACGCCAAGCACAGCAGCCTCCACCCCCTGTTTGCCAAGCCCTGAAATCCATGCTGTCCGAAGACCTGATCCACCAGCTCGCCGCCGAGCTGCACCAGAGCGAGAAGACGCGCGTGCAGCTCGAGCATTTTTCCAAGCGCTACCCGGCGATGGACATCGCGGACGGCTACCGCATCAGCCGCGCCTGGGTGCAGATGAAGCTGGCCGAGGGCCGCCAAGTGCGGGGCCACAAGATCGGCCTGACCTCGCGCGCCATGCAGCAGGCCAGCCAGATCGCCGAGCCCGACTACGGCACCCTGCTCGACGACATGTTCTTCCCCGAGGGTGGCGACATCCCGTTCACGCGCTTCATCGCGCCGCGCGTCGAGGTCGAGCTGGCCTTCGTGCTCGGCAAGCCGCTGAAGGGGCCGAACGTCACGGTGTTCGAGGTGCTGGCCGCGACCGACTACGTGGTGCCCGCGATCGAGATCATCGACGCGCGCATCGAGCAGTTCGATCGCCACAGCAAGGCCATGCGCAAGGTGTTCGACACGATTTCCGACAACGCGGCCAACGCCGGCATCGTCACCGGCGGGCGCCCGGTCAAGCCCGACGCGGTGGACCTGCGCTGGGTCGGCGCCCTGCTCTACAGGAACGGCGTGATCGAGGAGACCGGCCTGGCGGCCGGCGTGCTGGGCCACCCGGCCAAGGGCGTGGCCTGGCTGGCCAACAAGCTCGCGCCCTGGGGCGCGCACCTGGCGGTCGGCGAGGTGGTGCTCGGCGGCTCGTTCACGCGCCCAGTGGCGGCCGCGCCCGGCGACAGCTTCCACGCCGACTACGGGCCCCTGGGCGCCATAGCCTTCCGCTTCGCATAAAACCACGGACATTCGCCATGCAAACCCCTGTCAATACCTTCAAGCGAGCCCTGCAAGAGGGCCGCCCGCAGATCGGCCTCTGGCTGGGCCTGGTCCATGCCTACAGCGCCGAGATCTGCGCCGGCGCCGGCTTCGACTGGCTGCTGCTCGACGGCGAGCACTCGCCCAACGGCCTGCCCGAGCTGCTGGGCCAGCTGCAGGCCATCGCGGCCTACCCGGATTCGCACGCCATCGCGCGCCTGCCGGTGGGCGACACCGCGCTGATCAAGCAGTACCTGGACCTGGGCGTGCAGACCTTGCTGGTGCCCATGGTCGACACGCCCGAGCAGGCGGCCCAGCTGGTGCGCGCCTGCCGCTACCCGCAGGACGACGGGCAGGGCGGGGTGCGCGGCATGGCCGGCGGCCGCGCCTCGCGCTGGGGCCGCTACCCCAACTACGCCAAGGAAGCCAACGCCCAGGTGGGCCTGTTGGTGCAGGCCGAGACGCGCGCCGCGCTGGCCCAGCTCGATGCGATTGCCGCCACACCCGGCGTGGACGGCGTGTTCATCGGCCCGGCCGACCTCTCGGCCTCGCTGGGCCATGTGGGCAACCCCGGCCACCCCGAGGTGCAGGCCGCGATCGAGGACGCGATCGCGCGCATCCTCAGGGCCGGCAAGGCGCCCGGCATCCTGACCAGCGACGAGTCCCTGGCGCGCCACTACCTCGCACTCGGCGCCCTGTTCGTCGCCGTGGGCCTGGACAGCCAGATCCTGGCGCGCCAGACCAGCGCCCTGGCTGCCAAATTCAAGGGCGCCGCGCCCACCCCGTCCGCGTCCGGCAGCGTTTACTGAGGAGGACGTCATGCACAGATCCGAGCTTCCCATGGTCGCCAGCCGTGCCGGCCAGGTCCACCCCGACGAATGGGCCGCGCGCCAGCAGCTCGCGGCCTGCTACCGCATCTTCGCCATGCTGGGCTGGACCGAGATGATCTACAACCACATCACGCTGCGCCTGCCGGAGAGCGTGAGCGGCGGCGCTGCCGCAGGGGCTTCCGAGTCCCGGCAGTTCCTGATCAACCCCTTCGGCCTGCACTACAGCGAGGTCACGGCCAGCAACCTGGTCAAGATCAACCTGCAGGGCGAGGTGCTGGACGGCTCGCCCCACCCGGTGAACCCGGCCGGCTTCACCGTGCATGCGGCCATCCATGACGGCCTGCCCGAGGCGCATTGCGTGATGCACACCCACACCACGGCCGGCGTGGCCGTGGCCTGCCTGCAGGGCGGGTTGCAGCAGACCAACTTCTACAGCGCACAGCTGCACGGCATGCTGGCCTACCACGACTTCGAGGGCATCACCATCCACGCCGACGAGGGGCCGCGCCTGCTGGCCAGCATCGGCGACAAGCCGGCCGTGATCCTGCGCAACCACGGCCTGCTGGCCTGGGGCCAGACCCTGCCGCAGACCTTCGCCATCCTCTGGACCCTGCAGCGCGCCTGCGAGATACAGCTGGCCACGCTGTCCATGGGCGCGCCGATTCCCGTGCCGGAGGCCATCGCGGCCAAGTGCACGCGCGACGCCCTGCAGTTCGACCCCCGGCACGGCGCGGGCCAGGATGTGTTCGACGCCCTGGTGCGCCAGGTCGAGCGCATCGATCCGGGCTACCTGGCATGAGCTACAAGGTCTGCATCTACGGCGCGGGCGCCATAGGCGGCTGGCTGGGCGTCAAGCTGGCCCAGGCCGGCTGCGCGCTCAGCGTGGTCGCGCGCGGCGCCACGCTCGAGGCACTGAACGCACAGGGCCTGCGCCTGCGACAAGGAGAACAGGTCTCGGCCGTGCCGGTGCGGGCCAGCGCCCACCCGGCCGATCTGGGCGTGCAGGACCTGGTGGTGCTTGCCGTCAAGGCCCCGGCCCTGGCCGGGGTCGCGCGTGCGATCGCGCCGCTGCTCGGCCCCGACACCGTCGTGCTGACGGCCATGAACGGCGTGCCCTGGTGGTTCTTCGAGGGCTTCGGCGGCCCGCTCGCGGGGACGCGGCTCGCGGCCGTGGACCCCGAGGGCGCGATCGCCGCGGCCATCCCGGCGCGCCAGGTCATAGGCTGCGTGGTGCACGCCAGCTGCTCGGTCGATGCGCCGGGCCTGATCCGCCACCATTTCGGCGCGGGCCTGATCGTCGGCGAGCCCTCGGGCGAGCGCAGCGCGCGCGTGCTGGCCCTGGTCGATCTGCTCGCCCGCGCGGGCTTCGCCGCGAGCCTGTCGGAGCAGATCCAGAAGGACATCTGGTACAAGCTCTGGGGCAATATGACCGTGAACCCGGTCAGCGCGATCACCGGCGCCACCACCGACCTGATCCTGGGCGACGAGCTGGTGCGCGGCTTCATCTCCAGCGTGATGCTCGAGGCCAAGGAGATAGGCGCGCGCATCGGCATCCCCATAGACCAGCAGCCCGAGGACCGCCACGCGGTCACGCTCAAGCTCGGCGCCTTCAAGACTTCGATGCTGCAGGACGTGGAGGCCGGCAAGCCGGTCGAGCTCGACGCCCTGGTCACGGTGGTGCGCGAACTGGGCCAGCTCACCGGCGTGGCCACGCCGTTCACCGACGCCCTGCTGGGCCTGGCGCGGCTGCAGGCACGCGTGAAGGGTTTGCAGTGATTCCGTTTTGGCTCCAAAATGGTTCTAAAAACTGTTTTGGAGTCCAGAATGCCCAATTTGTCCATCAAGGACGTGCCCGAGGCCTGGGCCGAGGCCTTGCGCCAGCGCGCCGCCCTTAACCACCGTTCCCTGCAAGGGGAGTTGATGGCCATCATTGAGCGATCGGTGGCCGAATCCGGCGGCACGGGCTCGCAGGCCGCTGCTTCGGCGGGTGGTCCCCAGGCGACGCGGGTCGTGGGTTTCGACGGACGGGGCTTTCCCATCGTCCGCCAAGGCTGGAAGGCGCCCGAGCAGGTCCTGGCCGAGTTGCGCGCCCGGCATCCTGAGCCCATCCATGACCAGTTGCTGGGGGCGGACATCATCCGCGCCGAGCGCGACGCCCGATGAAGCCCGGCCAGCGGCGGCTGCATCTTGCGGAGCCGCCTGCACAGTACCTCGTGCGGCCACCCATCGTCATCGACTGCAGCGCCCTGGCGGGCCTGGTGTTCAGCGAACCCTGGCAGGCCCAGGCCGAGCAGAGCATCCGGGGGCGCCAACTGCACGCGCCCCATCTTTTGCAGTCGGAAATCGCCAGCGTGGCCGTCAAGAAAATGCGGCGCGGCGAAGCCCATGCGGCTGCCGGTCTGGCCTTTGCCGCCGAAATGGAGATCGACCTGCACCGCATCGATCCCCCGGCCGTCGCGGCCCTCGCGCTGCGCTACGGCCTGTCGGCCTACGACGCCGCCTACCTCTGGCTGGCGGCCGAGCTCAAGTGCCCGTTGGCGACTTTCGACGAGAAGCTGGCCGCCGCCACCCAGGCGCACCTGGCCAGTCTGAGCTGATGGCTTCGACGCGAGCCCTTGGCACCGGCGCCTTCGCCACCCTGCTGCTGATCGCCTTCATGATGGGCGCCAACCATGTGGCGGCGCGCCTGGCGTTCAACCATGGGGTGGACGTCGCGACGGCGGTGAGCTTTCGCAGCGCGCTCACGGCGCTGGCGGTGGGCGCCCTGGTCCTGGTGCAGCGCGTGCCGCTGAAGCTCTCGGCGCGGCACCGGCGCATGCTGCCGCAGGCGCCCGCGGGCTGGTGGGGGCTGGCGGCGCTGACCCTGCTCTACGGCACGGCCTTCACCATCATGTTCACCGTGCTGCCGCGGCTGGGCGTGGTCGGCGGCTCGGCCATCATGAACGTCGAGCCGGTGTTCGCCCTGGTGCTGGCCTGGGCCCTGCTGGGCCAGGGCATCGCGCCGGTGCAACTGGCGGGCGCCGGGCTGGTGGTCGGCACCGTGGTCTGGCTGGGCCTGCGCAGGCGCTAGCCAGGCGCTCTTCACGCTTGCTGCTTGATCGCCAGTGCCGCCTCGTACAGGCTGTTGCGCGCCGTGCCGGTGATCTCGGCCGCCAGCTTGACCGCGGTCTTGAGCGGCAGCTCGGCCAGCAGCAGGCGCAGCACGCGCAGGTCCGCGCCGGCATCGGCGGCCAGGGGCGCGGCGTGCAGCACCAGCACGAACTCGCCGCGCTGGCGCTGCGGCGCCTGGTCCAGCCAGGCGGGCAACTGGCCCGCCGGCACGGTGGCGATCTCCTCGAACTGCTTGGTCAGCTCGCGCGCCACGGTCACCGGGCGCTCGCCCAGGACCGCCAGTGCCTGGGCCAGGACTTCGATGCGGTGCGGCGCCTCGAGCAGCACCACGGCGCGCGTTTCGCGGGCCAGTGCCTCGACCGCGTGCACGCGCTCGGTCGCCTTCACGGGCAGGAAGCCCTCGAAGACGAAGCCGCCCTCGCTCAGGCCGGCGGCGCTGAGCGCCGTCGTGACGCTGCTCGCGCCTGGCAGCGGCAGCACGCGCAGGCCCTGCTCGCGCACGGCCGCGACCAGGCGCGCGCCGGGGTCGCTGATGGCCGGCGTGCCGGCGTCGCTGACATAGGCGATGCGCTGGCCCAGGCGCAGGCGCTCGATCACGGCGGCCGAGGCCTGGGCCTCGTTGTGCTGGTGCAGGGCCAGCAGCTGGGCCGCGGGCCGGTCCATGCCGTAGGCGCGCAGCAGCTGCTGGGTATGGCGCGTGTCCTCGCAGGCCACGGCGTCGACCAGGGCCAGCACATGCAGGGCGCGCAGCGTGATGTCGGCCAGGTTGCCGATCGGCGTGGCGACGACGTAGAGCGCGCCCTGCGGATAATGCTGGGACGCGGCGGCCTCATGCGCGGCCGGCAGGGCGGCGGCGAACGAGGCCGCGGACAGGGATGCGCTCAATGGAATACCTCACACGAAAAGCGGCGGTGACGACCAAACAGCGCGGCGACGCCGCCGAGGACGCCGCGCTGCGCCACCTGGAGGCGCAGGGCCTGCGCCTGCTGCAGCGCAATTATCGGACGCCGGGCCGCGGCGGCGGCGAGATCGACCTGGTGATGCGCGAGCCCGGCGGCACCCTGGTGTTCGTCGAGGTGCGCCAGCGCGCCAGCCGCGCCTGGGGCGGGGCCGCGGCCAGTGTGGGCGCCGAGAAGCAGCGCCGCATCGTCTTCGCGGCGCGCCACTACCTGCTGCGCTGGCGCGCGATGCCGCCCTGCCGCTTCGACGTGGTGCTGGTCGAGCCCACGGGCATCACCTGGCTGCGCGCCGCCTTCGACGCCGCCTGATGGTTCTGGATGCCGCTCACAAAGGCAACATCCTGTTGCATCACGCACGGTTATCATCGAAGACCATGCTAGAGCAACGCATTCAACAGCATTTCATCGACAGTGCCGACCTCAAGTACCAGTCGGCGCAAACCCTGGGCAAACCGATTGCCGACGCCGTGCAGGCCCTGCTGGCCTGCGTGACCAGCGGCGGCAAGGTGCTGGCCTGCGGCAATGGCGGCTCGTCGGCCGCGGCCCAGTATTTCGCGGCCCAGTTCATCGGGCGCTTCGAGCGCGAGCGCCCCGAGCTGGCGGCGCTCGCGCTGAGCGCCGACACCGCCATCCTCACGGCCATCGCCAGCGCCTCCGACTATTCGGAGGTCTTCGCCAAGCAGGTGCGCGCCCTGGGCCAGGCCGGCGACGTGCTGCTGGCCCTGTCGGCCAGCGGCAGCGCGCCCACCGTGCTGCGCGCGGTGCAGGCCGCGCACGAGCGCGAGATGACCGTGGTGGCGCTGACCGGACGCGGCGGCGGCGAGCTCGCCCCGCTGCTGCGCGAGACCGACGTCCATATCTGCGTGCCGCACGAGCGCACCGCGCGCATCCAGGAGGTGCACCACCTCACGCTGCACTGCCTGTGCGATGGGGTCGACACCCAGTTGCTCGGCGAACAGGAGAACCCCGCATGAAGTCTTTTTCGAACAAGCTGATTCTGAGGCTGCTGGCCGCCGCGATCGTGGCCGGCGCGCTGCCGGCCTGCGCCCCGCTGGTGGTCGGCGGGGCCGTGGTCGGCGGCATGGTGGCGACCGACCGGCGCAGTTCCGGCGCGCAGCTGGACGACGAGAGCATAGAGCTGCGCGGCGCCAACCGCATCCGCGACGCCATGGGCAGCCGCGTGCGCGTCAACCTCACGAGCTACAACCGCCAGGTGCTGCTCACCGGCGAGACGCCGAACGAGCAGGACCGCCAGCGCGTCGAGCAGGTCGTCGCGGGCATGGACAACGTGCGCGCGGTGGTCAACGAGCTGGTCATCATGGACAGCCCCAACCTGCAGCAGCGCTCGGCCGACGCCCTGGTGACCGGCAAGGTCAAGGCCTCGATGGTGGACAGCAAAGATGTCTTCGCCAACGCCTTCAAGGTGGTCACCGAGCGCGGCACGGTCTACCTGATGGGCCGGGTGACGCAGCGCGAGGCCGACCGCGCCACCGAGGTCACGCGCGGCGTGAGCGGCGTGCGGCGCGTGGTGCGCATCCTCGAGATCATCAGCGAGGATGAGCTGCAGCGCCTGCAGCTGCAGCCCGACGCCGCGGCTGCGCCCGCGCCGGCCGCGCCGCCCAGGCAGTGAGCGCAGCGCCTGATCAGGCGCTCAGCGCAGCCGCTTGATCAGGCTCGAGGTGTCCCAGCGGTTGCCGCCCATGCGCTGCACGTCGGCGTAGAACTGGTCGATCAGGGCGGTGGCGGGCAGGCGGGCGCCGTTGCGCCTGGCCTCGTCGAGTACCAGGCCCAGGTCCTTGCGCATCCAGTCGACGGCGAAGCCGAAGTCGAACTGGTCGGCCACCATGGTCTTGCCGCGGTGGTCCATCTGCCAGCTCTGGGCCGCGCCCTTGGAGATCACCTCCAGCACCAGGCCCATGTCCAGGCCCGCATGCTGGCCGAAGGCGATGGCCTCGGCCAGGCCCTGCACCAGGCCGGCGACCGCGATCTGGTTGACCATCTTGGTCAGCTGGCCCGCGCCGCTGGCGCCCATCAGCGTGAAGGCGCGCGAGAAGGCCATGGCGACCGGCCTGGCGGCTTCGAAAGCCGCCGCCTCGCCGCCGCACATCACCGTGAGCTGGCCGTTCTGTGCGCCGGCCTGGCCGCCCGAGACTGGCGCGTCGACGAAGTACAGGCCGCCCTCGCCGGCGGCGGCGTGCAGCTCGCGCGCGACGTCGGCCGAAGCCGTGGTGTGGTCGACAAAGACCGCGCCGGGCTTCATGCCGGCGAAGGCGCCGTCGGCGCCCCGGGCGCCGCCGCCCAGGCTTTCGCCCAGGGCCACGGAGCGCAGGTCCGCGTCGTTGCCGACGCAGCAGAACACCAGGTCGGCGCCCAGGGCGGCCTGGCGCGGCGTGTCGGCCTGGCGCGGCGCCCGGCTGCGCGCGAATTCGGCGCACCAGGCCGCGGCCTTGGCCGGCGTGCGGTTGTAGACCGTGACGGCATGGCCGGCCAGCGCGAGGTGGCCGGCCATGGGGTAGCCCATGACGCCCAGGCCCAGGAAGGCGACCTGGCGCGAGGGGGTGGGTTCGTAGTCCCTGGCGTTGACGTTGTTCATGGGGTGTTTCAAACCAGCGAGAGGTGTTCGGTGCCGGCGCCCAGGTCCTGCGACTTGGCGCGCTGGCTGGAGAGCTTGATCTGCAGGCGCAGGTCGTTCACCGAGTCGGCGTTGCGCAGCGCGTCCTCGTAGCTGATCACGTTGTTCTCGTAGGCGTCGAACAGCGCCTGGTCGAAGGTCTGCATGCCGAGGTTGCGGCTCTTCTTCATGATCTCCTTGATCTCGGCCACCTCGCCCTTGAAGATCAGGTCGGAGACCAGCGGCGTGTTGAGCATGACCTCGACCACGGCCGTGCGGCCCTTGCCGTCCTGCTTGGGCACCAGGCGCTGCGAGATCATGGACTTGAGGTTGAGCGAGAGGTCCATCAGCAGCTGGGCGCGGCGCTCCTCGGGGAAGAAGTTGATGATGCGGTCCAGCGCCTGGTTGGCGCTGTTGGCGTGCAGCGTGGCCATGCACAGGTGGCCGGTCTCGGCGAAGGCCACCGCGTGCTCCATGGTCTCGCGGTCGCGGATCTCGCCCATCAGGATCACGTCGGGCGCCTGGCGCAGCGCGTTCTTGAGCGCGGCCTCCCAGCTGTCGGTGTCCAGGCCGACCTCGCGCTGCGTGACCACGCAGTTCTTGTGCGGATGCACGAACTCGACCGGGTCCTCCACGGTGAGGATATGGCCCGCCGAGTTCTCGTTGCGCCAGTCGACCATGGCCGCCAGCGTGGTCGACTTGCCCGAGCCGGTGGCGCCGACCAGGATGCACAGGCCGCGCTTGGACATGACCACGTCCTTGAGCACCTGCGGCACGCCCAGGCCGTCGATGGTCGGCAGGATGGCCGGGATCACGCGCAGCACCATGCCGATCTTGCCCTGCTGCACGAAGGCGTTGGCGCGGAAGCGCCCTATGCCGGCCGGCGCGATCGCGAAGTTGCACTCCTTGCTGCGCTCGAACTCGGCCATCTGCTTGTCGTTCATGACCGAGCGCGTCAGCGCCAGCGTATGGGCGCCGCTGAGCGGGTGCGAGGAGACCTTGGTGACCTTGCCGTCGACCTTGATCGCGGGCGGGAAGTCGGCCGTGATGAACAGGTCGCTGCCGTTGCGGCTGATCATCAGCTTGAGCAGGTCGTTGATGAACTTGGTGGCTTGGTCGCGTTCCATAACTGCTCTCCTTTCCACGCCGATCGCTCAGCGCCGGGGAAAAATGCCTGTCCGGCCTAGCCGGGGAAGTTCTCGGGGCTCTTGGCCTTGGAACGGGCCTCGGCCGGGCTGATCACGTTGCGCTTGACCAGGTCCAGCAGGTTCTGGTCCAGCGTCTGCATGCCCACGCTGCTGCCGGTCTGTATGGCCGAGTACATCTGCGCCACCTTGGCCTCGCGTATCAGGTTGCGGATGGCGCTGGTGCCTATCATGATCTCGTGCGCCGCCACGCGGCCCTGGCCGTCCTTGGTCTTGCACAGGGTCTGCGAGATCACGGCCTGCAGCGACTCCGACAGCATGGCGCGGATCATGTCCTTTTCCTCGGCCGGGAACACGTCGATGACCCGGTCTATGGTCTTGGCCGCGCTCGAGGTGTGCAGGGTGCCGAACACCAGGTGGCCGGTCTCGGCGGCGGTCATGGCCAGGCGTATGGTTTCCAGGTCGCGCATCTCGCCGACCAGGATGGCGTCGGGGTCCTCGCGCAGCGCCGAGCGCAGCGCGGCGTTGAAGCTCATGGTGTGGGGCCCGACCTCGCGCTGGTTGATCAGGCATTTCTTGGACTCGTGCACGAATTCGATCGGGTCCTCGACGGTGAGGATGTGGCCGTACTCGTTCTCGTTGAGGTAGTTGACCATGGCCGCCAGCGTGGTCGACTTGCCCGAGCCGGTGGGGCCGGTCACCAGCACCATGCCGCGCGGCTTGAGCGCCAGGTCGGCGAAGATCTTGGGCGCGTTGAGCTGCTCCAGCGTGAGGATCTTGCTCGGAATGGTGCGGAACACCGCGCCGGCGCCGCGGTTCTGGTTGAAGGCGTTGACGCGAAAGCGCGCCAGGCCCTCGATCTCGAACGAGAAGTCGCACTCGAGGAACTCCTCGTAGTTCTTGCGCTGCGCGTCGTTCATGATGTCGTAGACCATGGCATAGACCTGCTTGTGGTCCAGCGGCTCGACGTTGATGCGGCGCACGTCGCCGTGCACCCGGATCATGGGCGGCAGTCCGGCGGACAGGTGCAGGTCGGAAGCCTTGTTCTTGACGCTGAAGGCCAGAAGTTGGGTGATGTCCACGGATCCCTCTGTCGTTTTGATACGCTCGCGAGCATTATGACCACGATTGCGCAGAATCTCGGGGCGGTGCGCGCCCGGATCGCGGCAGCCTGCGCCGCGGCCGGCCGCGATGCGCGCGAGGTCCGGCTGCTGGCCGTGTCCAAGACCTTCGGTCCCGAGGCCGTGCGCGAGGCCCATGCGGTCGGGCAGACGGCCTTCGGCGAGAACTACGTGCAGGAAGCCGTGGCCAAGATCGAGGCACTGCGCGGCCTGCCGCTCGAGTGGCATTGCCTGGGCCCGGTGCAGGGCAACAAGACGCGGCTGGTGGCCGAGCATTTCGATTGGGTGCACAGCGTGGACCGGCTGCGCATCGCCGAGCGCCTGTCCGCCCAGCGCCCCGAGGGGCTGGCGCCGCTGCAGGTCTGCCTGCAGGTCAACATCGACGCTGGCGCCAACAAGTCGGGTGTGGCGCCGCAGGATGCGCTGGCGCTGGCGCGCGCCGTGGCGCAGCTGCCACACCTGGCGCTGCGCGGCCTGATGTGCATACCCGAGCCCGCGCCCGATTTCGATGCGGCCTGTGCCGTGCATGGCCGCGCGCGGGCCCTGTTCGAGCAGCTGCGCGCCGCGGGCCTGCCGCTGGACACCCTGTCGCTGGGCATGACGGCCGACCTGGAGGCCGCGATCCACGCCGGCAGCACCCTGGTGCGCGTGGGCACGGCGATCTTCGGGCAGCGGACGGCGCCCGCCGCCGGCTGATCTCCACCAGGCGACTGGCTGGTCGCCGTCGCCAGCCCGACGAGGGCCGCTGGCGGGTGCAGGCCGCGCCTGAGTCGCGGCGATCTTGCATTTCGCCAATTTTCTCTGGCCAATTGCCAAAGATGTGACAAAAAGCGACCAATCTTGGGGGTTCCTGTTGGAATCCGGTCCTGGGACACTGCCCGCCATGCCAACAAAGCCTTGTCCGAGGAGACTCCCCTTGTCGATCGCCAGCCCCTTGCCGCGCCGGCGGCATGCCCCCGCCGCCCCTGTGCACCGTGGCGCCAGCGACCGTGCCCGCGGCACGACGGCGGGCATCTACTCCTTGGCCGCATGAGCCGCCGTACTTCCCAGAGACCGGGCGTGAGCCTGATCGGCGCGCCCACCGACGTGGGCGCAGGCATGCGCGGCGCGAGCATGGGACCCGAGGCCCTGCGCGTGGCCGGCGTGGCGCAGGCCATCGCGCAGTTCGGCCTGGACGTGCGCGACTGCGGCGACCTGCAGGGACCGGCCAACCCCTGGCAGGACGCGGTCGACGGCTTTCGCCACCTGCCCGAGGTCGTGCTGTGGAACCGGCTGCTGCATGAGGCCGTCCGTGCCGAGCTGCAGGCCGGGCGCCTGCCCATCGTTCTGGGCGGCGACCACAGCCTGGGCATAGGCTCGATCAGCGCCGTGGCGCGCCACTGCCGCGAACGGCGGCGCCCGCTGCGCGTGCTGTGGTTCGACGCCCACGCCGATTTCAACACCGCCACGCTGACCCCGACCGGCAACATCCACGGCATGCCGGTGGCCTGCCTGTGCGGCCACGGTCCGCAGGACCTGGTCGGCATCGGCGGCCATGTGCCGGCTCTCGATCCGCGCCAGCTCCGGCAGATCGGCATACGCAGCGTGGACGCGGGCGAAAAGCGCCTGGTGCACGACCTGGGCATCGAAGTGTTCGACATGCGCTACATCGACGAGATGGGTATGCGCCACGCGATGGAGCGCGCGCTCGAAGGCGTGGACGCCGACACCCACCTGCATGTCAGCCTGGACGTCGACTTCCTCGATCCCGACATCGCGCCCGGCGTGGGCACCACGGTGCGCGGCGGGCCGACTTATCGGGAGGCGCAGCTGTGCATGGAAATGATCGCCGACACCGGTCGTCTGGCCTCGCTCGACGTCGTGGAGCTCAATCCCGCGCTCGACGTGCGCAACCAGACCGCTGAGCTGGCCGTGGACCTGATCGAGAGCCTGTTCGGCAAGAGCACGCTGATGCGCGCGCCCTCGCGCTAGGGCGGTGCGCCGGAACCCCGGCCGCGCGGACACCGCGAGCCCTTTTTTCGCATCTTTCAACCATAAAGGAGACTCTGATGAAACGATTCAAGATATGGGCGCTGCTCGCCCTGGCGCTGTGGGCGGCGACCGCGGCCCAGGCGCGCAGCCTCGACGAGGTGCAGAAGTCGGGCAAGATCGTCATCGCCACCGAGGGCCAGTTTCCGCCCTTCAACTACTTCCAGGGCGCCAAGCTGTCGGGCTTCGAGATCGAGGTGGCGGAGCTGGTGGCCAAGAAGATGGGCCTGGGCGTGGAGTGGAAGGCCCTGGGCTTCGACGCGCTGCTCGCGGGGCTGCGCCAGGACCGCTGGGACCTCGTGATCGCCTCGCACGGCGTCACCGAGGAGCGCACCCGCGCCGTGACTTTCACCGCGCCGCACTACTGCTCCGGCGGCGCCATCGTCTCGCTGGATCCGGCGATCCGTACCGTGGCCGATCTGAACGGCAAGCTGGTCTCGGTGCAGACCGGCACCACCTACCTCGAGAACGTCAGAAAGCTCAGCGGCGTGAAGGAGGTCAAGAACTTCCCGCAGGACACCGATGCGCGCAGCGCCCTGGTGTCGCGCCGCGTCGATGCCTGGGTGACCGACAAGTTCGTCGCCGCCATCGCGATCAACGCCAACCCCGGTGCCGGCATGAAGCTGGGTGACTTCGTCTTCATCGAGCGCATCGCCGCCGCCGTGGCCAAGGGCAACCAGTCGCTGGCCCAGGGCTACAACAAGGCCCTGGCCGAAGCCATGACCGACGGCAGCTACGCCGCGCTGTCCAAGAAATATTTCAACGAAGACGTGCGCTGCAAATGACCGCCTCATCGCTTCCCGACCGCCGGAGAACCCTCATGATGCTCGCGTTTCCCGCATGGCCCCGCCACTGGAGCCGACAGCAGCGCAGCAGCGCCACCATGGTGCTGGCCAGCGTGGTGCTGTTGCTGCTGCTGTGGCTGATGGCCATTCCGCTGGCCATGGCGCCCGAACCCATAGGCGAGAACGCCCAGGCTTTCGCCGAGGGCACGCGTGTCACGGTGCAGCTCACCGTGCTCGCCGGCCTGGCCGGCATCGTCATCGGCATTCTGGCCGCGCTGGGCAAGACCTCGCGCCTGCCGCCGCTGCGCTGGGTGGCCTCGTTCTACATCTGGGTGGTGCGCGGCACGCCGCTGCTGGTTCAGGTGCTGTTCGTCTTCCTGGCCCTGCCGGCCCTGGTGCCGGCCCTGCAGCTGAGCGACTTCGCCTCGGCCTGCGTGGCCCTGGCGTTCAACGCCGGCGCCTACAACGCCGAGGCGATCCGCAGCGGCCTGCTCGCCGTGCCGCGCGGCCAGATCGAGGCCGCGCGCTCGCTGGGCCTGTCGCGCTGGTACACCTTCATCGACGTGACCTTCCCGCAGGCCTTCAAGGTCGCGCTGCCGCCGCTGGTCAACAACACGGTGGCCCTGCTCAAGGATTCCTCGCTGGCCTACGCGATTGGCGTGGTCGAGCTGACCAACGTGGGCAACCGCATCCAGGCCGCGACTTTCCAGCCGGTGCCGACCCTGGTGACCACGGCCCTGATCTACCTGGTGCTCACGACCGTGCTGACCCAGATCTCGGGCGCGGTGGAGCGCCGCTACGACGTGGAGGGCCGCCAGCCATGAGCACCCCCCTGATCACTGTGGAGAAGGTCAACAAGCATTTCGGCCCCCAGCATGTGCTGCGCGACGTGAGCACGCATTTCGACGCTGGCCAGGTCAGCGTGATCCTGGGCGCCTCGGGCTCGGGCAAAAGCACGCTGCTGCGCATGCTGAACCGGCTCGAGCGGCACGACTCTGGCCATATCCGGGTCGACGGCATCGAGGTCGACGACGACCTCAAGCACCTGGACGCGCTGCGCCGCGAGCTCGGCATGGTGTTCCAGCAGTTCAACCTGTTCCCGCATTTGAGCGTGCTCGACAACGTGGCCCTGGCGCCGCGGCGCGTGCGCAAGACGCCGCGCAGCGAGGCCAACGAGCAGGCCATGGCGCTGCTGCGGCGCGTGGGCATGGAGGCGCATGCGCACAAGTACCCGTTTGCGCTGTCCGGCGGCCAGCAGCAGCGTGTGGCGATCGCGCGCGCCCTGGCCATGCAGCCCAAGGTGATGCTGTTCGACGAGCCCACCTCGGCGCTGGACCCCGAGATGGTCAAGGAAGTGCTCGACGTCATGAAGCATCTGGCCCAGTCGGGCATGACCATGGTCATCGTCACGCACGAGATGGGCTTTGCGCGCGACGTGGCCGACCGCGTGCTGTTCCTCGACCAGGGGCAGGTGGCGCAGGACGCGCCGCCGGCCGAGTTCTTCGGCGCCCAGCAGAACCCCCGCATCCGTGCCTTCCTGGGGCAGGTGGAGCGCTAGTCGCCGCCTGCTCCTTTCCGCCGGGCGCCATGTGGGTCCGGTGGCTTTCTTCGTCCGATTTTTCAAAGGAGACAACATGAAAAGATCCTTCATCACCCTGCTGCTGCTGGCCTCGGGCACCCTCAGCCTGCCGGCGCAGGCCCAGACGCGCAGCGAATTCGAGGAGCTGCGCCAGGAGCTGCAGCGCCTGCGGCAGGAGATCAACCAGCTCAAGGCCCAGCAGCCGGTGCCGGCGCCGGCGCCCGACGCCGCCGCCACGGCCGAGCGCATCGAGCAGCTCGAGCTCAAGCAGAAGGACGCGGTGGTGCTGGGCGACATCCCCGGCAGCTTCCGCCTGCCGGGCTCGGAGACCTCGCTGCGCCTGTACGGCTTCGCCGAGCTCAGCGCCGTGCACGAGGCCAAGGGCGACAACTCGATGAACGATTACTCGACCTTTGCGCCCTACGCGCCGATCAACGGTTCGACCACGCGCACCGGCCAGAGCTACCTGCACGCCCGCACCTCGCGCATAGGCATCGAGGCTTCCACGCCTACGCCCTACGGTCCGCTGGCGGTGAAGGTCGAAGGTGACTTCAACAACGAGCCGCGCACCGGCAACAGCGCGGTCTACGGCACGGTCGGCAACATCTACACCCAGCAGGCGACCAACTCCTACAACTTCCGCCTGCGCCATGCCTATGGCCAGTTCGGCGGCCTGCTGGCCGGCCAGACCTGGTCGACCTTCATGGACCTCGACAACTCGCCCGAGACGGTGGACTTCAACGGCCCCATAGGCTCGACCTTCATCCGCCAGCCGCAGGTCCGCTATGCCTATGTCACCAAGGACCTGGGCACTTTCACCGCGGCGGCCGAGAACTCGGCGAGCTACGTGCTCGACAGCACGGGGGTGGCGACGCCGGCCGGCTTCTCGCGCGTGCCCGACCTCATTGCGCGCTGGGACAAGAGCTTCGGCTGGGGCGCCATGAGCCTGCGCGGCCTGAGCCACGATCTGCGCGTCAACGGCGAGATAGCCGGCAGCAACGTCAAGGCCTCGCGGCGCGGCTGGGGCCTGGGCGCGACGGCCCTGGTCAAGATGCGCGAGGCCAAGGACTTCGCGAGTTTCGGGCTGACCTACGGCAAGGGCATAGGCCGCTACCTCAACTACATCGAGGGCGCGAGCTACGACCCGGCGACGAACGACATCCTGCTGGAGAAGGCGCTAGGCGTGGTGGTCGGCTACCAGTACAAGGCCAGCGACAGCCTGCGCGCCAACTTCGTGCTGGGCTGGCAGAAGAACTACGACAACGCCTACACGGCGTTCGCGCGTGCCAACGGCCTGGACAGCGGGCAGTTCGGCGTCAACCGCCGCATCTACCAGGCGCACCTGGGTTTCATCTACAACCCGATCAAGAACGTGGACCTCGGTGCCGAGTACGTGTTGGGCCAGCGCCAGACCCTCAGCGGTGAGAAGGGCGATCTCTCGCGCCTGAACCTGTCGGCCAAGTACAACTTCAACTGAGGCGCGGCGGCAGCGCGCGCGCCGGCACCCCGGTGCCGGCGCGCTGCAGGCATGACCGTCACCGCTGCAAGGGAGGCTTTGCGTGCAACATGATTTCTTCTCGGCCCTGATCGTGCTGCTGATCGTGCTCGACCCCCTGGGCAACGTGCCCGTGGTCCTGGGCCTGCTGCGCGACGTGCCGGCGCCGCGCCGCGTGCGCATCATCACGCGCGAATGCCTGTTCGCCATGCTGGTGCTGCTGCTCTTCATGTGGGCCGGCGACCGGCTGCTGCACGCCATGCGCCTGACCGACGCCTCGCTGGAGATCGCCGGCGGCGTGATCCTGTTCCTGATCGCGATCGGCATGGCCTTCCCCGGCATGGGCGTGAGCTTCTCCGACCCCGAGCGAGGCGCCGAGCCGCTGCTGGTGCCGCTGGCCATTCCCATGATCGCCGGCCCCTCGGCGCTGGCCACCGTGCTGCTGCTGGCCGCGCGCCAGCCCGAGCGCGGCTGGACCTGGGCCGCCGCGATCGGCCTGTCGATGGGCTTGGTCTGGCTGGTGCTGCTGTCGGCGAGCACCCTGGCCAGGCGGCTCGGCAAGCCGGGCCTGGTGGCGCTGGAGCGCCTGATGGGCCTGTTGCTGTCGGCAATGGCCGTGGAGATGCTGATTTCCGGGCTGCGCAGCGCCTGGGCGGGCTAGGGGTGGCACCTGTCCAGCGGCGCAAGCGCCGGCTGCGCATCGAGCAGCGGCTGCGCAAGGCCATCGAGCGGGGCGACCTGGCCCCGCATTACCAGCCCGAGGTGGACATGCGCGACGGGCGCATCGTCGTGTTCGAGGCGCTGGCGCGCTGGACCGACGATCAGCTCGGCCCGGCCTCGCCGGCCGAATTCATTCCGGTGGCCAAGGAGGCCGGCCTGATCTCGGCCCTCACCGAGCTGATGTTCCGCAAGGTGCTGGCCGACCTGCCGACGCTGTGCCAGCGCTTTCCCGAGGTCAGGGTGGCGTTCAACACCTCGCCCGACCTGCTCGAGAAGGACGGCGTGTGGGCGCTGCTGACCGAGCTGAACCGAGCCCATGGCGGGCTCTGTGAGGCCCTCGAGCTGGAGATCACCGAGACCCACCTGGCGGGCGTGAGCGCCGCCTTCATGGCCAGCCTCCACCAGGAGAACTGCCGGCGCGTGGTCCGGAGTATCCTGAGCCTGTCCAGCGCCCTGGGGCTGGAAGCCTCCGCCGAAGGGGTGGAAACCGAGGCGCAGCGCGGCCAGGGCTGGCTGTACTCCCGGGCCATGCCGCTGCGCCAGGTGCTGGCCCTGCCGCAGCTGCTCGAGGTCTGTACCGCCGAGGCCTAGCCCTAGCTTGCGCCCAGCACGTGGCTGCGTATGCCGCTGGGGCCGGCTTGCCGCAGCGCCAGCTCGGCCATCTCCAGCAGGGTCTTCTCCGTCGGCGTGTGTTTGTGGCCGTCCTCGGTGAAGTAATGGCCCAGGGCCAGCCATTCTGCGGTGCCGGCGTCGACCGTCGTCACGCCGACACGGATCGAGAGGATTTTTCCGGCCGGCGCTCCGGGCAGCGCAATGGCGGCCTGCCGAACCGCTGCCTGCAGTTTCTCGGCAACGGTCAGCGCGCCGGGCGTGTCGGTGTGCGGCAGCAGCAGCGCAAAGCTGTTCTCGCCCAGGCAGGCAACGAGGTCGCTGGGGCGGTGCACCGAGGCGCTCAGCAGTTTGGCCGCGGCCAGCGCGGCCTGGCCGCTCGAGGCCTGACCCAGCGCATGGGCCTTGGGGTTGCCGATGTCCAGCTCGACGCGCAGCAGCGACAGCGAAGCAGACACCCGCAGGGCGCGTTTCCACTCCTGCTCCAAGGCCTGCTCGAAGGCGCGGCGATTGGCCAGGCCCGTGGCCTCGTCCACCAGGGTCAGCTTGCGCACGCGCTCGCTCAGGCCCTTGAGGCGCAGGTGGGTGCGCAAGCGGGTCAGCACGCGCAGCTCGCGCGCCGGCAGGCTGATGAAGTCGGACACGCCGGCGGCCAGCGCCTCGGCTTCTAGTTCGGGCCCCTCCTCGCCGGTCAGCAGCAGCACGGGGATGTCGGCCGCCTCGGGGCTCTTGGCGAGCTTGCGGCACAGCGCCAGGCTGTCCTCGCCGCCCAGCAGGATCAGGTCGGGGTGCGTTTCCCTGGCCAGCCTCAGCGCCTCGGATGCGGAGCCGGTGGACAGTTGGTGCGGATAGTCGGTCAGCACCTGGCGCAGGGCCTGGACCACCTGGGGGTCGTCGTGTACCAGCAACAGCTTTGCGTTTGACATGAAGGTGGCGAGAGTAGGGCGCGTCCGCGATTGGCTGCATCATAGCGGCCAATCACCTCGCCCGGCTCGGTGAAGGCCGTCTCCTCAGTCGGGCAGCACCGCCGTGACCTCGATCTCGACCTGGGCGCGCGCCTCGACCAGGGCCGCCACCTGCACGCAGCTCATGGCCGGGAAGTTGCGGCCCATGACCTCGCGGTAGGTGCGGCCGAGCTCGGGCAGGCGCCGGTTGTATTCGTCGCGGTCGACGATGTACCAGGTCATGCGCACCATGTGCTCGGGGCCGGCACCGGCCTCGCGCAGCACGGCCGCGACGTTGCGCAGCGCCTGCTCGGTCTGGGCGATGAAGTCGTCGCTCTCGAACTGCTGCTCGGCGTTCCAGCCGATCTGGCCGCCGACGAACACCAGGGTGCCGCGCGCGGCCACGCCGTTGGCGTAGCCCTTGGGGGCCGCCCAGTCGGGCGGTTGGAGGAATTTCATATCAGGCCTCCTGCCGGGCCGCCCCAAAGGAGGCCTGGGCCCCCTCGGGGGGCAGCGAATACACGAAGTGATGAGCGTGGGGGCGTTTCATTTCAGGTCCTCAGTTTGAAACGTTGCAGCTTGCCGGTCTCGGTGCGCGGCAGGCTGGCCACGAACGCGATCTCGCGCGGGTATTTGAACGGGGCGATGGTCGCCTTGACATGGTCCTGCAGGGTGCGGACCATGGCCGCGTCGCCGGTCTGGCCGGGCTTGAGCACGCAGAAGGCCTTGACGATCATGCCGCGCGTCTCGTCGGGCTTGCCGATCACCGCGCACTCGGCCACGGCCGGGTGCTTGAGCAGCGCGTCCTCGACCTCGGGGCCGCCCACGTTGTAGCCGGCCGTGATGATCATGTCGTCGGCGCGCGCCTGGTAGAAGAAGTAGCCGTCGGCGTCCTCTATGAAGGCGTCGCCGGGGTAGTTCCAGCCGTCCCGCACGTACTGGGTCTGGCGCTCGTCCTGGAGGTACTTGCAGCCGGTGGGGCCGATCACGGCCAGCCGGCCCACGCTGCCGCGCGGCAGCTCGCGGCCTTCCTCGTCCACCACCTTGGCCTGGTAGCCCGGCACCACCTTGCCGATGGCGCCGCGGCGCACCTGGTCGCCGGCCGAGGAGATGAAGATGTGGAACATCTCGGTCGCGCCTATGCCGTCGGTCATCTCTATGCCCGTGGCCTCCTTCCAGAGCTGGCGCGTGGCGTCGGGCAGGCCCTCGCCGGCGCTCACGCAGCGGCGCAGCGTGGGCAGGCCCAGGGCCTTGGCGAACGGCGCCATCTGGCGGTAGAAGGTGGGCGCGGTGTAGCAGATGGTGGCGCCGACCTCGTTGATCAGGCGCACCATGGCCTCGGGCGTGTAGGCGATGTCGGGGAAGCAGACCGAGGCGCCGGCGCGCATCGGGAACAGCAGCAGGCCGCCCAGGCCGAAAGTGAAGGCCAGCGGCGGCGAGCCGATCACGATGTCGGACGGCTCGGCCTGCAGCACATGGCGCGGCCAGGCCTCGCAGGCCGCGAGCACGTCGCGGTGGGTGTGGACGGCGGCCTTGGGCTTGCCGGTGGTGCCCGAGGTGAAGGCCAGCAGCGCGATGTCGTCGGCGGCCGTGGGGCAGGCGCTGAACTGCCCGGACTTGGCCGCGCACAGCGCGCCCAGGTCCTGCGGGTCGCCGGGCGCGTTGAACCTGAGGATGCGGCGCAGCACCGGGTGGGCGGCCTGGGCCTGCTCGAGCTCGTCCAGCAGCTGGGCGTCGCAGATCGCGAGCGCCGGCTGGGCCTTGGCGATGATGTCGCCGAGCTCGCCGGCGCGCAGCAGCGGCATGGTCGCGATGGCGATGCCGCCGGCCTTGACCACGGCCAGCCAGGCCAGCGCCATGCCGATGGAGTTGCCGCCGCGCAGCAGCACGCGGTTGCCGGGCACCAGGCCCAGGTCCTCGGTCAGCAGCTGGGCAATGCGGTCCACGCGCTCGCGCGTTTGGGCATAGCTGAACGTGACGCGGGGCGAGCGCAGCAGGGGCCGGTCGGCCCAGCCGCGTTCGCCGGCCCGGTCGAGCAGTTGCTCGACCAGGTTGAGCTGCTCGGGCAGGCGGGTCTCGGGCAGCTCGTAGCGCAGCTCGGGCCACTGCGCCTTGGGCGGCAGCCGGTCGTGGACGAAGCGATCGACCTGGGCCCCCACGCTCGGCACTGTCGTGTCCTCGCTGCCCCCCGAGGGGGCCCTCGCGCCTTGGGACGGCCCAGCGGCGCTCATGGCTTGTGTCAACTCCATGCCTTACTCCTGCAACAGGGACTTGCCGATGATCAGCTGCTGCACCTCGGTCGCGCCTTCGTAGATGCGCAGCGAACGGATGTCGCGGTACAGGTGCTCGACCGGCGTGCCGACCTTGACGCCCAGGCCGCCGTGCATCTGCAGCGCCATGTCGATCACGCGCTGGGCGTTCTCGGTGGCGGCCATCTTGGCCATGGCGGCGGCCGCGCTGCGGTCCTTCCAGCCCTCGGCGCCGGCCGGGCCGAGATCGCGCAGCCAGGCCGCGCGGTAGGTCAGCAGGGCGGCGGCGTCGACCAGGGCCGCCATCTCGCCCAGCTTGGCCTGGGTCAGCTGGAAGTCCGCCAGTCGCTGGCCGAACATGGGGCGCTGCTGCGCATGGGCCACGGCCTCGTCCAGGGCGCGCCGCGCCATGCCCAGCGCCGCGCCGGCGACCGAGGCGCGGAAGATGTCCAGCGTCTGCATGGCGAGCTTGAAGCCGCCGTTCAGCGCGCCGAGCCGGGCGCCGGCCGGCACGCGGCAAGCCTCGAAGCGCAGCGTGGCCAGCGGGTGCGGCGCCATGACCGCGATGTGTTCGCTGCTGTCCAGGCCCGGCGTGGCCGCGTCGACCACGAAGGCCGTGATGCCGCGCGCGCCGGCCTCGGGCTCGGTCTTGGCGAACACGCAGTAGAAGTCGGCCAGGCCGCCGTTGCTGATCCAGGTCTTGCTGCCGTCGAGCCGGAAGCCCTCGCCCTCGGGCTGGGCGCGGGTGCTCAGCGCGGCCACGTCGGAGCCGGCCTGCGGCTCGCTCAGCGCGAAGGCGGCGATCTTCTCGCCGCGCGCCACGGCCGGCAGGTAGGCGGCCTGCTGGGCCGGCGTGCCGGCCAGGGTGATGGCGCCGCTGCCCAGGCCCTGCATGGCGAAGGCAAAGTCGGCCAGCGGCGAGTGGTAGGCCAGGGTCTCGCGCAGGATCACCAGGGCGCGCGAGTCCAGCTGCGCCAGCGCGCCGCCATGGGCGGCCGGCACGCAGTAGCGCAGCCAGCCGGCCTGGCCCAGGCGCCGCACCCAGTCGCGGCAGGCGGCGCGGTCGTCGCGCTCGTCGACCTGCTGGGCGGCGGCCCAGGGCGCGAGGCCCTGCGCCAGTTCGCGGTGCGCCGCGTCGAAAAACGGCAGGTCCAGATGGCGGGTGGAGGGGCTCATGCTCAGTCCCCGCCGAACACCGGCCGCTTCTTCGCCGCGAAGGCCTCGTAGGCGCGGCGGAAGTCCTGGGTCTGCATGCAGATGGCCTGGGCCTGGGCCTCGGCCTCGATCGCCTGCTCTATGCTCATGGCCCATTCCTGGCTCAGCATGGTCTTGGTCATGCCGTGCGCGAAGCTCGGGCCTTCGGCGAGCTGGCGCGCCAGCGCCTGGGCCCGCTCCAGCAGCTCGGTGCTGTCGTGCAGGGCGTTGAAGAAGCCCCAGGCCAGGCCCTCCTGCGCGTTCATGGCGCGGCCGGTGAACAGCAGCTCGGAAGCGCGGCCCTGGCCGATCACGCGCGGCAGCAGGGCGCAGGCGCCCATGTCGGCGCCGGCCAGGCCGACCCGCGTGAACAGGAAGGCGGTCTGGGCGGCGGCCGTGCCCAGGCGCATGTCGCAGGCCAGCGCCATCATCGCGCCGGCGCCGGCGCAGACGCCGTCGATCGCGGCTATCAGGGGCTGGGGGCAGGCGCGCATGGCCTTGATCAGGTCGCCCGTCATGCGCGTGAACTCGAGCAGCTCGGGCATGCTCATGCGCGTGAGCGGGCCGATGATCTCGTGCACGTCGCCGCCCGAGCAGAAGTTGCCGCCGGCGCCGCCGACCACCACGGCCTTGACGTCGGTGGCGTACTTGAGCGCGCCGAACAGGTCGCGCAGCTCGGCGTAGGAGTCGAAGGTCAGCGGGTTCTTGCGCTCGGGCCGGTTCAGCGTGAGGGTGGCCACGCCGGCCTCGAAGCTCCAGGCGAAGTGGCGCGCCGCGTAGCCGGCGCGCGCGTCGAACTGCGCGCGCATGGGGTTGGCGCTGCCTATGTAGTGTTTCATGCGGTCTCCTGAGGGTTCTGAAAATGGTCCTTGACCTTGCCGAGCAGGCGGTACAGCGTTGCTATGTCCTTCTCGCCGAGCGCGGCGAAGGCCTCGACGATCCAGGCCTCGTGCGCCCGCGCCATCTCGTTGAACTGCCGGCGGCCGGAGGGTGTCAGGCGCACGCAGAAGGCGCGCCGGTCGCCCTCGACCGGCACGCGCTCGACCAGGCCTTCGGCGACCAGCTGGTCGGTGATGCCGGTGACGTTGCCGCCGGTCACCATCAGGCGGCGCGAGAGCTCGTTCATGCGCAGGCCTTCGGGCGCGCGCTCGAGCTGCGCCATCAGGTCGAAGCGCGGCAGCGTGGTGTCGAACTGTTCGCGCAGGGCGCTGCGCACCTGCTTCTCCACCAGCTGGGTGCAGGTCAGCAGGCGCAGCCACAAGCGCAGCGCCTCGGGATGTTCGCTGTGGGCGCGGGCTTCCATGTCCATGCTCTGGCTCCTTTTCTCGGGGTCTCGGCCGGACAGGGGTGTCCGTCGATTGATTTATAGTGAAATAGTTTAGGCTTAAACAATAAACTGTCAAGCCGGGCTTGTGCGGAGATGCCGGGGGCGTCGACAGACCCGTCTCGGCGGGGGCACAATGGATGCGTCGCGGGCCCCGCGCGACTTTTTCCCCTTGGAGGGCTGACCTATGCTGTACAAGTTCAAGTCCCAGGCTGCCGCCGACGTGATCATGCTGCAGAGCAACGGGCACCAGATGCTCGCCATCATCGGCAAGGATCCGACGCCGCAGGGCATCATCACGCTGGACCAGATTCCCGCCGCCATCGCCGCGCTCGAGGCGGCCGTGCGGGCGCACGAGGCGGCGCAGGCGCGCGCCCATGCCGAAGCGGCCGCCGCCGGCCAGGTGCCCGATGAAGAGCCGGAGGGCGACGGCGTCATGCTGCGCCAGCGCGCCGCGCCCTTCATCGAACTGCTGCGCGTCAGCGCAGCGGCGGGCAAGGACGTGGTCTGGGGGGTCTGAGCCCCAGCCCTTTCAAGGTCTTGCTTTTTGCACGCGTCGCCTCTCGCGCCGCGGCAGGCGGTGCCCGGCGGGGGCTCATACTGTGGCGGTCGGCATGCGCCGACTGCGCTGTGCTGAACGGCCTGGGGCCGGCGCGGCCGAACTCGCTCCGCGCCCTGCGGGCGCTGCACTCGGACAGCGGCCGCGAGTCAGAAACGAAGCGCGCTCAAAGCGCGCCCGGCCCCAGACCGCCCAGCACAGCCGCCACAGAAATCGCCCCCACCGGGCACCGCCTGCCGCGGCAAAGTGATGACGCAGCGCTCGATCCTGTAGGAGCGCCAATACAGCCTCTGCAAAGGCCTGCCCGTGCACGCCTTTGTCGCGCGGTGCGACGAACACCTTGAAGGGGTGGGTCTGAGCCCCGTTCTCGCCTCAATCGACTTTCGCGCCCGAGGCCTTGACGACCTCGGCCCATTTGCGGTGCTCGCTCTCGATCAGCTGGGCGAACTGGGCCGGGGTGTTGCCGCTGGGGATGGCGCCCTGGGCCACCAGCTTGTCCTTGATCGCGGGGCTGTTCAGGGACTTCGCCACCTCCTGCTGGATGCGGCTCACGATCTCGGGCGGGGTGCCGGTCGGCGCCAGCAGGCCGAACCAGCTGCTGGCCTCGTAGCCCTTGAGCGCGGGGCCGCCGGCCTGCTCGACGGTCGGCACGTCCGGCAGGGCGACCGAGCGCTGGGCGCTGGTCACGGCCAGGGCCTTGAGCTTGCCGGCCCGGATCTGGGGCAGGGAGGAGGGCAGGTTGTCGAACATCACGTCCATGTTGCCGGCCACCATGTCCAGCAGGGCCGGACCCGAGCCGCGGTAGGGAATGTGGGTCATGTAGACGCCGGTCATGGTCTTGAACAACTCGCCCGCCAGGTGGATCGAGGTGCCGTTGCCGCTGGAGGCCATGTTGAGCTTGCCGGGACGGGCCTTGGCGTAGCGCACGAAGTCGGCCACGCTCTGTATGCCCATCGCCCTGGCCTTGTCGGCGTTCATCACCATCACGTTGGGCACGCCCGCGACCAGCGTGATGGGCGCGAAATCCTTGATCGGGTCGTAGGGCAGCTTGTCGTAGAGCGCGCGGTTGATGCCGTGCGTGCCCACCGTGCCCATCAGCAGCGTGTAGCCGTCGCCGGGGGACTTGGCCACGATGTCGGCGCCGACGTTGCCGCCCGCGCCGGCGCGGTTCTCGACGATGAACTGCTGGCCGAAGGCCCGCGAGAGCTCGGGCGCCACCGCGCGCGCCAGGATGTCGGTGGTGCCGCCCGGGGCGAACGGCACGACGATCTTGACCGGCTTGGCGGGCCAGGCCGGCTGTGCCCCGGCCAGCGGTGCCCAGGCCAGCAGGGCGGCGCCGGCGCTGGCGCAAAGGGCCAGGCGGCGAAGGGTCTTGACGGGCTGCTTCACGGCTTCTCCTTTCGGTTGGATGGCATTGCTTTTACAGCCTAACGGCCTGCCGTCCAAGCGGGTTTGTGCTGGCGCAAGCTCAAGAAAAAAGCCGCTGCGTCCTGCGACGCAGCGGCTTTGCGGAACCAGGGGCCGGTCAGTCCACGTAGACGCCCGCCGCCTTGATGATGGGGCTCCACTTGGCGATCTCGGCCGCCACGAACTTCTTGTGCTCGGCGCCTTCCACGCGCTTGTCGGTCACGACCACGGCGCCCAGGCCTTCCTGCTTCTTCAGGAACTCGGGGTCCTTGAGCGCCGCCTTGAGCGCGCCGTTGATCTTGGCCTGCACCTCGGCCGGCGTGCCCTTGGGCGCATAGAGGCCGTGCCAGATCGTCACTTCGAAGCCCTTGAGGCCGGATTCCTGCAGCGTGGGCAGGTCCTTGAGCGCGGGCGTGCTCAGGCGCTTGCTGGTGGTCACGGCGAAGGCCTTGACCTTCTTGCCCTCGATCTGGCTCGTGGTGTTGGTGGTCTGGTCGCACAGCAGGTCGATCTGGCCGCCGATCAGGTCGGTCATGGCCGGCGCCGTGCCCTTGTAAGGCACCGTGGTCATGTCGATCTGCAAGGCGTTCTGCAGCAGCAGGCCGCACAGGTGCGAGGCCGAGCCCACACCGGCGTTGCCGAGGTTGACCTTGCCCTTGTTCTGCTGGATCCAGGCGCTCAGTTCCTTGTAGTTGTTGGCGGCCAGGCTGGGCTTGCCGATCAGGGTCATCGGCACCTCGTTGATCATGCCCAGGTATTCGAAGTCGGTCTCGACCTTGAACGGCAGGTTGCGCACCAGGGTCGGCATGTTGGCCATGGCGATGTGGTTGAGCAGCAGGGTGTGGCCGTCCGGCGCGGCCTTGGCGACCTTGTTGGAGCCGATCGAGCTGCCGGCGCCGGCCGCGTTGTCGACCACCACGGTGGCGCCCAGCGGCTTGCGCAGCGCCTCGGCGAGGTCGCGCGCCACGCGGTCGGTGGGGCCGCCGGCCGCGAACGGCACGACGATGGTGACGGGCTTGTCCTTGGCGGGAAAATCAGCGGCCTGCACGCCTGCGGTGGCCAGCAGGGCGGCGGCCATGGCCGCCAGCGTCATCAGTGGTTTCATGAAAGCTCCATTCGAGTAACGCCGGAATGGTAGCGCCCGCCCGGGCTCTCGGCATCGCGAAAACTACGTATGGCCGCGGTCCCGGCGCCGCCTACTTGTAGCTGCGCGCGTCCTCGATCACCTTGCCGTCGTTGGGCAGGCTGCCGGGCAGCAGCAGCTCGACCTCGCCGCGCAGCTTGGTCACCTCGCGGATGGCCTCGGCGATGCGGTCCCTCAGGCCGTCGGGGCCGCCGCAGGCGGTCTCGACCTGCAGAGTCATGCGGTCGTTGGCCATCTCGCCGCTGACCACCAGGCGGGCCCGCGCGATTTCGGGGAAGCGCCGCGCGATCTCGGCCACCTGGCCGGGGTGCACGAACATGCCGCGCACCTTGGTGGTCTGGTCGGCGCGGCCCAGCCAGCCGCGGATGCGCGTGTGGCTGCGGCCGCTGGGGCAGGTCCCCGGCAGCACGGCCGAGAGGTCGCCGGTGCCGAAGCGGATCAGCGGGTAGTCGGGGTTCAGCGTGGTGACCACGACCTCGCCCACTTCGGGGGCCTGGCCCGCCTGCGGTTCGGGCACGGGGTCTCCGGTGCCGGGGCGCACGATCTCGACGATCAGCTCCTCGCCCAGCACCAGGCCCTCGCGCGGCGCGGTCTCGTAGGCGATCAGGCCCAGGTCGGCCGTGGCATAGCACTGGTAGCCCTGGATGCCGCGCTCGGCGAACCAGTCGCGCAGGCTGGGCGGAAAGGCCTCGCCCGAGACCAGGGCCTTGGTGACGCTGGGCAGGGCCAGGCCCAGCTCGGCGGCCTTCTCGAGCAGGATCTTGAGGAAGCTGGGCGTGCCGATGTAGCCGGCCGGGCGCAGCTCGGCCATGGCCTGCACCTGCTGCTCGGTCTGGCCGGTGCCGCCGGGGAAGACCGTGCAGCCCAGGGCGTGGGCGCCGGTCTCCATCATCGAGCCGGCGGGCGTGAAGTGGTAGCTGAAGCTGTTGTGGATCAGCTCGCCGGGCCTGAAGCCCGCCGCGTACATGGCGCGCGCCATGCGCCAGTAGTCGCCGCGCCGGCCCTCGGGCTCGTAGATCGTGCCGGGGCTGGCGAACACGCGCGGCATGGCGGCGCCGAAGGCGAGGGCGCTGAAGCCGCCGAAGGGGTCGCCGCCCTGGGCGCGCCTGGCCTTCTGGCGTTCCAGCAGCTCGTGTTTGCGCGTCACCGGCAGCTTGGCGAGCGCGGCGCGGCTGGTGATGGCCGCGGGGTCGATCGGCGCCAGCAACTCGGCGAAGGCCGGGGCATGCTGACGCGCATGGGCGACTTGGCGCGGCAGGGCCGCCATCAGGGCGGCTTCGCGTTCGGCCGGGTCGCGCGTCTCGAGGGCGTCGTAGTGTTCCGTCATGGGTGATTTCCTTGGCGCTGCGCGGGACTCTGTTCAGGCCAGCCAGCGCTTGCGGCGCTTGTAGCTCTTGACGTCCTTGAAGCTCTTGCGTTCGCCGCCGCCCATGCCCAGGTAGAACTCCTTGACATCCTCGTTGCTGGCCAGGTCGCTGGCCGCGCCGTCCATCACGATGCGGCCGCTTTCCATGATGTAGCCGTAGTCGGCGTACTTGAGCGCCATGTGCGTGTTCTGCTCGGCCAGCAGGAAGGTCACCTTCTCCTTGTCGTTGAGGTCCTTCACGATCTCGAACACCTCCTCGACGATCTGCGGCGCCAGGCCCATGGAGGGCTCGTCGAGCAGCACCATGCTGGGGTTGGCCATCAGGGCGCGGCCGATGGCGCACATCTGCTGCTCGCCGCCCGAGGTGTAGGCGGCCTGGCTGCTGCGGCGCGTCTTCAGGCGCGGGAAGTAGCTGTAGACCTTCTCGAGGTTGGCGGCGACCTCGCCCCTGTCGGCGCGCGTGTAGCTGCCGGTCATCAGGTTCTCCTCGATCGTGAGGTGGGCGAAGCAGTGCCGACCTTCCATGACCTGGACCACGCCACGCCGCACCAGATCGGCCGGCGAAAGGTTCTCGATGCGCTCGCCGCGCAATTCGATCGCGCCCTTGGTGACCTCGCCGCGCTCGCCCTGCAGCAGGTTGGAGATGGCGCGCAGCGTGGTGGTCTTGCCGGCGCCGTTGCCGCCCAGCAGGGCCACGATGCCGCCCTCGGGCACCTGCAGCGAGACGCCCTTGAGCACCAGGATCACGTGGTTGTAGATGACCTCGATGCCGTTGACGTTGAGAACGATGTTTCGGGATTCCATGGATCCTGCCTTTCGACCAAATGAAAGACCCGCGCTGCGGCTCTTTCATTTGGCGGCCCGCCAGGGCCGCCGTGCCAGCCCCCGAGGCGGGGGCCGGCGTCCGGGTTCAGGACTGACAATCGGCAGGCGTGCGCGGGCTCAGCTTCTTCTCGGCCGCGTACTTGGCCGCCTGGGCCTTGACCAGCGGCTTGATGATTTGCTCGTCGGCCTGCAGCCAGTCGGAGCTGAACTTCCACTGCTTGCCGTCCCAGCTGTGGATGCGGGCCCAGGCCGCGCCCATGTGGTCCACGCAGGAGGTGCTGATGGGCCGCATCACGCCGGCGAAGCCCAGCGCATCGAGCTTGGCCTGGCTCAGGTTGAGGTTCTCCAGGCCCCAGCGCACCTGCTCGCCGCTCATGACCTTGCCCTTGCCGAAGCGCTCCTGCGCCGCGCGTATGCCTTCCACGCCCAGCATGGCGCTCATGGCGCCGCGCATGTAGAGCACCTGGCCGATCTCCTCCTTGGGGCCCGTGCCCTGGCCCTTGCCGTGCACCTGGGCCAGGATGTCCTGCACCACCTTGGACTGCGGCTCGGCGCCATGCTGCATGGTCACGGCGTTGTAGCCCTTGGCGCCGTCGGCCACGTCCTTCACGTCGGGTTCGGCGCCGGCCCACCAGACGCCGTACATCTTCTCGCGCGGGTAGCCGGTGGCCTGGGCTTCCTTGAGGGCGGTCGAGTTCATCACGCCCCAGCCCCACAGCAGCACGTAGTCCGGGCGCGCCTGGCGGATCTGCAGCCAGGTGGCCTTCTGCTCGACGCCGGGCGCGGTCACGGGCAGCAACTGCAGGTCGAAGCCGTGCATCTTGCCGCGCTCCTGCAGCAGCGGGATGGGCTCCTTGCCGAACGGGCTGTCGTGGTAGACCAGCGCGATCTTCTTGCCCTTGAGCTTGTCCCAGCCGCCTTCCTTCTTGGCCACCACCTGCAGGATGGTGTCGGCCGCCACCCAGTAGGTGCCGGCGATAGGGAAGTTCCACTTGAACACCGAGCCGTCGGCGCTCTCGCTGCGGCCGTAGCCGATGGTGACCACCGGGATCTTGTCGGTGGGCGCCTTCTCGGTGATGGCGAAGGTGGCGCCGGTGGACAGCGGCTGCACGAAGCTCGCGCCCTTGCCCTTGAGGCGTTCGTAGCACTCGACGCTGCGCGCCGTGTCGTAGCCGGTCTCGCATTCCTCGAAGCTGAGCTTCACGCCGTTCAGGCCGCCGCGCGCATTGACCAGCTTGAGGTAGTCGACGTAGCCGTTGGCCCAGGGCACGCCGTTGGGCGCGAAGGGCCCGGTGCGGTAGGACAGCACGGGGATGAACTGCTCCTTGGCCTGGGCGAAGGCGTTGCCTGCCATGGCTGCGCCGGCGGCCAGCAGGGCCGCGGTCAGCATCCGTTTCGAAAACTTCATGCCTGTCTCCTTTGGAAAGTTATGTGCCACGAGAAAAACCGGGATCAGTGCGGGAACGGCCACAGGCGCAGCTTCTGCTTGCCCGTGGACCAGAGCTTGGCCAGGCCATGCGGCTCGACGATCAGGAACCAGACGATCAGGCCGCCGAAGATCATCAGCTCGGCGTGCGCGATGCCGGCGGTGGAGATCTCCAGCCCGACCAGGCTGGCCGCCAGCGGCAGGAACTGGTTCAGCGCGATCGGCAGCACCACGATGAAGGCCGCGCCGAAGAAACCGCCCATGATGGAGCCCAGGCCGCCGATGATGACCATGAACAGCAGGCGGAACGACTGGTCGACCGAGAACGCCGCCGGCTCCCAGGCGCCCAGGTAGACGAAGGCCCAGAGCGCGCCGGCCAGGCCGACGATGAAGGAGCTGACGGCGAAGGCGCTGAGCTTGGCGTACATGGGGCGGATGCCGATCACCGCCGCCGCCACGTCCATGTCGCGTATCGCCATCCATTCGCGGCCGATCGCGCCGCGCACCAGGTTCTTGGCCAGCAGGGCCACGACGACCAGGATGGCCAAGCAGAACAGGTACTTGGACGAGGCGCTCTCGATCGGCAGCCCGAACACCTGCAGGTTGGACACCGAGACCGAGCCCGAGGGCGTGTCCAGCGTGAACCACTTGATGCGCAGGAACATCCAGTCGGCGAAGAACTGCGCGGCCAGCGTGGCCACCGCCAGGTACAGGCCCTTGACGCGCAGGCTGGGCAGGCCGAACAGGATGCCGAAGGCCGTGGCGCACAGGCCGCCCAGGATCAGCGCGGGGATCAGTGGCAGGCCGGGGATGCGCACGAAGAAGTTGTAGGCGCCGTAGGCCCCCACGGCCATGAAGGCGCCCGAGCCCAGCGAGATCTGGCCGCAGTAGCCGACCAGGATGTTCACGCCTAAAGCGGCCAGCGCCATGATGACGAAGGGGATCAGGATGGCGCGGAACAGGTAGTCGCTGGCCAGGGCCGGCACGGCCAGGAAGGCGAAGGCCAGCAGCAGGGCGATGAAGGCGCGGTCCTGCAGGATGGGGAAGATCTGCTGGTCGGCGCGGTAGCTGGTCTTGAACTGGCCGTTTTCGCGGTAAAGCATGAGTTGTGTCTCCGATGATCTTTTGTCTACGACCCGCTGCGCTTAACTTTGCTGCGCAAAGTTAGTCTGCGACGAAAGTTCATTGCCCGGGTATTTCACACCCGGTCAATGATCTTTTCGCCAAACAAGCCCTGCGGCCTGAACAGCAGGAACACCAGGGCCAGCACGTAGGCGAACCAGATCTCTATGCCGCCGCCGACGAAGGGGCCGAGGTAGACCTCGGACAGCTTCTCGCCCACGCCTATGATCAGGCCGCCGATGATGGCGCCGGGCACCGAGGTCAGGCCGCCGAGGATCACCACCGGCAGCGCGCGCAGCGCCACCGTGGCCAGCGAGAACTGCACGCCCAGCTTGCTGCCCCAGATCATGCCGGCCACCAGGGCCACCACGCCGGCCACGCACCAGACGATGACCCAGATGCGGCCCAGCGGTATGCCGATGGACTGCGCGGCCTGGTGGTCGTCGGCCACGGCGCGCAGCGCGCGGCCGGTGCCGGTCTTCTGGAAGAACAGGCTCAGCAGCGCCACCAGCACCGCGGCGATGCCGGCGGCGATCAGGTCCTCCTGGCTGATCAGCACGCCGCCCTCGAACACCTTGTCGAGGGCGAAGATCGGGTCCTTGGGCATGCCCACGTCGATCTTGTAGATGTCGCTGCCGAACAGGGTCTGGCCCAGGCCCTCGAGGAAGTAGGCGATGCCCAGCGTGGCCATCAGCAGCGTCGCGCCTTCCTGGTTGACCAGGTGGCGCAGCACCAGGCGCTCGACCGTCCAGGCGACGGCGAACATCACGGCGCCGGCGACCGCGAAGGCCATCACGTTGGCGAACACCGGGTGGCTGATGCCGGTCCAGGCCGGGATCCATTCGGCGAAGCGGGCCATGGCCAGGGCGGCGAACAGCACCATCGCGCCCTGGGCGAAGTTGAACACGCCCGAGGCCTTGAAGATCAGCACGAAGCCCAGCGCCACCAGCGAATACAGCATGCCGGCCATCAGGCCGCCGAGCAGGGTTTCCAGGAAGAATGCCATTTTGTCTCTCCGAGATCAGTGCGAAGTGCCGAGATAAGCCTTGATGACCTCGGGATTGCCGCGCACCTCGTCGGGCGCGCCGTCGCCGATCTTCTTGCCGTAGTCGAGCACCACCACGCGGTCGCTGATGTCCATCACCACGCCCATGTCGTGCTCGATCAGCACGATGGTGGTGCCGAACTCGTCGTTGACGTCGAGGATGAAGCGGCACATGTCCTGCTTTTCCTCGACGTTCATGCCGGCCATGGGCTCGTCGAGCAGCAGCACCTGCGGCTCCATGGCCAGGGCCCGGCCCAGGTCCACGCGCTTTTGCAGGCCGTAGGGCAGCTGGCCCACCGGCGTCTTGCGCCAGGCCTGGATCTCCAGGAAGTCGATGATGCGTTCCACCGCCTCGCGATGCCGCATCTCCTCGCGCTCGGCCGGGCCGACGCGCAGCGCCTGCAGCAGCAGGTTGCTCTTGATCTTGAGGTTGCGGCCCGACATCAGGTTGTCGAGCACGCTCATGCCCTTGAACAGGGCCAGGTTCTGGAAGGTGCGCGCCACCCCCATCTCGGCCACCTGGCGCGAGTTCATGTGGCTGAAGGTCTGGCCGCGGAAAGTGATGCGGCCTTCCTGCGGCTGGTAGACGCCGTTGATGCAGTTGAGCATGGAGCTCTTGCCTGCGCCGTTGGGGCCGATGATGGCGCGGATCTCGTGCTCGCGCACGTTGAACGAGATGTCGGTCAGGGCCTTGACGCCGCCGAAGCGCAGGCTGATGTTCTGCACGTCGAGGATGACCTCGCCGATCTTCTTGCCTTGCATGAGCGCCTCGCTTTCATCGACGCCGGCAGGCGGCACGCCTGCAGACGGACCGGCGATGATCATATCGGGGGTCGGGTTCTTCATGCTGCTGCCTTCATGGGTTCGAACGTCCTGGCGTCGGCGATCTTCAGCGTGGCGCTGACGCGGCCGCTGCGGCCGTCCTCGAACTTCACCGCGGTCTCTATGTACTGCTCGGTCTTGCCGCCGTACAGCGCCTCGACCAGCGGCTGGTACTTCTCGGCGATGAAGCCGCGCCTGACCTTGTTGGTGCGCGTGAGCTCGCCGTCGTCGGCGTCCAGCTCCTTGTGCAGCACCAGGAAGCGCGCGATCTGGCAGCCCGCGAGCATCGCGTCCTGGGCCAGGTCGGCGTTGACCTTCTCCACGCAGTCGCGGACCAGCTCGTAGACCTCGGGCTTTTGTGCCAGGTCGGTGTAGCCGGCGTAGGGCAGGTTGCGCCGCTCGGCCCAGTTGCCCACGGCCTCGAAGTCGATGTTGAGCATCACGCAGACCTTGTCGCGCCCGTCGCCGAAGGCCACGGCCTCCTTGATGTGGGGGAAGAACTTGAGCTTGTTCTCCACGTACTTGGGCGCGAACATGGCGCCGTCGGCCAGGCGGCCCACGTCCTTCACGCGGTCGATGATCTTGAGGTGGCCGTTGGTGTCGATGAAGCCGGCGTCGCTGGTGTGGTACCAGCCGTCGGGCGTCAGCACCTCGGCCGTGGCCTGCGGGTTCTTGTAGTAACCCTTGAGCAGGCCGGGCGACTTGACCAGGATCTCGCCGTTGTCGGCCACCTTGATCTCCACGCCCTGGCAGGGCACGCCCACGGTGTCGGCGCGCACCTGGTTGTCGGGCTGCAGGCAGACGAACACCGCGGTCTCGGTCGAGCCGTAGAGCTGCTTGAGGTTGATGCCTATGGCGCGGTAGAAGCTGAACAGGTCGGGGCCTATGGCCTCGCCGGCGGTGTAGGCCACGCGCACGCGGCTCATGCCGAGGTTGTTGCGCAGCGGGCCGTAGACCAGCAGGTCGCCCAGGGCGTAGAGCAGGCCGTTGAGCGCGCCCACCGTCTGGCCATCCATGCGCGCCGGGCCCACGCGTCGCGCCAGCTCCATGAAGTAGTGGAACATGCGGCGCTTGAGCGCGCCCGCGTCCTCCATGCGGATCATCACGCTGGTCAGCAGGCCCTCGAACACGCGCGGCGGCGCGAAATAGTAGGTGGGGCCGATCTCCTTCATGTCGATCGAGACCGTGGCGGCCGACTCCGGGCAGTTGACCACGTAGCCGCAGACCAGCCACTGCGCGTAGCTGAAGATGTTCTGGCCTATCCAGGCCGGCGGCAGGTAGGCCAGCACGTCCTCGCTGGCGCTGAGCTTGTCGAAGGCGGCGCCGGCCTGGGCGCGGTCGATCAGCGAGGCATGGGTGTGGACCACGCCCTTGGGCGTGCCGGTGGTGCCCGAGGTGAAGAACATGGCGGCCACGTCCTCGGGCCGGGCCTGCTCGACCTCGGCGCGGAAGAACTCCGGGTGCTGGGCCGTGAAGGCCTGGCCGGTGGCGACCAGCTCGTCCAGCGAGGCCAGACCGGGGTCGGTGTAGTTGCGCAGGCCGCGCGGGTCGTCGTACCAGATGCGCGCGAGCTGCGGGCATTGCTCGCGGATCTCCAGCATCTTGTCGACCTGCTCCTGGTCCTCGACCAGGCAGAAGCGCACCTCGGCGTTGTTGATCGGGAACACGCATTCGGCGGCCGCCGCGTCCTGGTACAGCGGCACGGGAATCGCGCCCAGCGACTGCGCGGCCAGCATGGCGGCGTACAGGCGCGGGCGGTTGGCGCCGATCACGATCAGGTGCTCGCCGCGCCCGAGGCCGGCCTGGTGCAGCCCGCAGGCCATGCGCTCGACCAGCTGCGCCAGTGCGGCCCAGCTGTGGGTCTGCCAGATGCCGTATTCCTTCTCGCGCATCGCGGGTGCGCTGCTGCGCTCGGCGGCATGCTGCAGCAGCAGTCTGGGGAACGTGGTCAACATGGTCTTCCTTGTCTCCTGGGCCTGGACCCGCGCGCCACGCGGCGGGCCGTTTCATGCCGCGAATGTAGGCGTGAGTTTGACGCCATGTTGTCGTTGCGACGACAATTTAGGGGTCTCAACCCCCAGGACTTTCCCTAGGGCCTGTGAGCAGGCCCTGGCGCAGCCGTCCCCGAGCCATGGCCACCGAATCGCCCCTCTACCAGCGCCGCCGCGCGCCCACCGCCCAGGAGCTGGCTGGCATTCCGTGGCTGGCGCGGCTGCAGCCGCTCGAGCGCGAGCGCGCGCTCGACGAGCTGCGCGTGGGCGACGCGCTGCCGGGCGACTATGTGTGCCGCGTCGGGCGGCCCGTGACCTACTGGTTTGGCGTGGTCGACGGCCTGCTCAAGATGAGCAGCGACAACGCCCAGGGCCAGACCATGACCTTTACCGGCGTGCCGCCCGGCGGCTGGTTCGGCGAGGGCACGGCGCTCAAGCGCGAGGCCTACCGCTACAACATCCAGGCGCTGCGCAGGAGCGTGGTGGCGGGCCTGCCGATCGACACCTTCCACTGGCTGCTGGACCACTCGATCGGCTTCAACCGCTTCGTCATGAACCAGCTCAACGAGCGGCTGGGCCAGTTCATCGCGGCGCGCGAGATCGACCGCATGAACGACCCCGACCTGCGCGTGGCGCGCAGCCTGGCCGCGCTGTTCAACCCGGTACTCTACCCCGGCGTGGGCCAGGTGCTGCGCATCACCCAGCAGGAGCTGGCCTACCTCGTGGGCCTGTCGCGCCAGCGCGTCAACGAGGCGCTGGCCGCGCTGGCCGCGCAGGGTGCGATCCGCGTGGAGTACGGGGGCTTGCGCGTGCTGGACCTGCAGGCGCTGCGCGCCAGCGGCCTGACTACCACAGCGGCTGGCTGAGCTGCTCGGTGAACGAGGGGAACATCAGGTTGAAGCTGATGCTGACGCGCTCGCCCTTGCTCTGGTTGGCGTCGACCGAGTGTTCGAGGTAGGAGGGAAACAGCAGCAGCGTGCCGTCCGCCACCTTGACCACGACCTGGTCGGTGTTGGCCGAGGTGAGCTCCGTCACCGGCGGCCGGATCACGCGCGCCTGCGGGCGCGGGTCGTGAAAGTTGATCGTGTCGGCGCCGGCCTGCGTGCGCAGGTAGTAGACGCCGCTGAGGAAGTTGTTGGGATGGCTGTGCATGCGGTGCGCCGCGCCCGGCCCGAGCACATTGGCCCAGCAGCCGGTGACGACGAGCTCGTCCTGGCCGATGCGCAGCGCGCGCAGCACGCCGCGCCCGGCCTTGAGGACGCAGGCCTGCAGCTCGCGCAACTCCTCGCAGCGGTGCAGGTCGTGGCCCGACTGCCAAGTATGGGCCTGGGCGGGCCGTTCGGCTTCCGCCCGCATCTGGGCCAGCAGGGCCAGGATCCGGGCATCGAGGGGCTGGTGCAGCGCGGCCTGGAGCTGGATCTTCCAGACCAGGGTGGGGAACATGCTGATCACGTCCGATGTTTCCATCCACTTGTCGCCCGCGTCGCTCATGCCGTCACCTCGTGCCGCGCAAGGGTCAGTCCCTGCCTCAGCACTATAGGCGCCGCGTCATGCGGCGCCAAGTCGGCAGGGCGTCTCGGCCACGCAGAGGCGGCGCAGCGCCAAGGCTGGGCATCGCCCCTCCAGCGGCCAGCCCACGCTGCGTTAGACTGGGCCGCCGCCGGCACCGCTGCCGAAATTCGCCAGTCGATGTGCCGCGCAGGCCGTATCGGCCGGGTGGGTGGAGCGCCATGAACCTTCGATTTGTTGAAGCCTTCTATTGGGTCGCCTCGCTGCGCAGCATGACCCGCGCGGCGGAGAAGCTTTTCCTGACCCAGTCCGCCATGTCCAGCCGCATCAGCGCCCTGGAGGAAGAGCTGGGCGTGCTTCTGATCGACCGCAGGGACAAGCAGTTCCGATTGACGATTGCCGGCGCACGCTTTCTCAGCTATGCGCAGCAGCTGCTCGAGCTGCAAAGGGAAATCAAGACCGAGATGGGGGCCGGCGAGCAAGTGGCGATGTCGATACGCATAGGCGCCATCGAGTCCGTGCTGCACTCCTGGCTGATCCCTTGGATAGAACAGCTTCGGGTCGATCACCCCTCGCTGGCGCTGGAGCTCACGGTGGAGACCACGCCCATCCTGATCGACCAGGTCACCCGGGGCACCCTGGACCTGGCCTTCGCCGCGCTGCCCGCCTCCGGCGAGGGCATCAGGAACAGGGTGCTGCGCCCCATGGAGATGGCCTTCATAGGCAACAGCCGCCTGCATCGAAAGCGCGTCTATACGCTGCAGGCCCTGGCCGGCATGGAGTTGATGACCTTCCAGCGCGGCTCGCAGCCCCACCATACCTTGATCGACCTGTTCCGGCAGGCCCGGATCGCGCCGCTGCGGGTGCACAGCATTTCGTCGATATCGGCGATGGTGCAGCTGGTCCAGGGCGGGTTTGGCATCGCCACGCTGCCGCGGCTGGCGGTGGAGCGGCTCAAAAGCCTGTCGGACCTCAAGACGCTGCGCGCCGACGTCCAGCTCCAGCCCTTGCCCATCCACGCCAGCTATCGGGTCGATCCGTCCAGCCAGGTGCTTGAAACCGTGCTGGCGTCGGCCATGCGCTTCGATACGCGCTAAGGCCCATCCCTTTCAAGGTGTTCGTCGCGCCGCGCGGCAAAGGCGTGCACGGGCAGGCCGCAGCGCTTCAAGCGATCCGGTCGCCGCTGCGCGGCGACTCCCCTGCGATGCTCGGTCACGTGGCCCGTCGCAGAACTCGCTGCGTTCGCTGCGCTCACTCCGCTCAAACAGCTGCGACGAGTCAGAGCACGAAGCGCGCTGCGCGCGCGGCCACGCGCCCTGCGCTTCTCGGCGCCTCGCAGGCGCGCTGCAGCCTACCCGCGCAAGCCTTTGCAGAGGCCGTATTGGCGCTCCTACAGGATTGAGCGCTGCGTCATCACTTTGCCGCGGCAGGCGGTGCCCGGTGGGGGCGATTTCTGTGGCGACTGTGCTGGGCGGTCTGGGGCCGGGCGCGCGCAGCGCGCTTCGTTTCTGACTCGCGGCCGCTGTCCGAGTGCAGCGCCCGCAGGGCGCGGAGCGAGTTCGGCCGCGCCGGCCCCAGGCCGTTCAGCACAGCGCAGTCGGCGCATGCCGACCGCCACAGTATGAGCCCCCGCCGGGCACCGCCTGCCACGGCGCGAGGTGCGACGCGTGCAGAAAGCAAGACCTTGAAAGGGGTGGCGCTAAGGCCTTACCGAAGCTGGGTTCACCATCGAAAATTTCGATGGTCTGATAGAAAAATAATGATCTTGATTCGGTCGGTGGTGGTCTCGACAATCTGTCCATGCGCCTAGTCAATCGGGCGACGACAAAAGGAGACACCGTGGGTTTACCGACGCAGCAGCGCCCGCATGCGCTGAAAGAATCAGAGCGGCTGAACGCCGACCGGATCAGGGCGCTGATCCGCGAAGGGGTCTGGACCTCGCACACGACCGGGCTGGCGCAAGCCCATGTGCAGGGCAACGTCGTGATTCTTCCTCAGGCATGGGCGACGGACTTCCTGCGCTATTGCCAGCGCAATCCCAAGCCCTGTCCCCTGCTGGCCGTTTCGGAGCCGGGGCAGGCGATGCTGCCGACGCTGGGCGCGGACATCGACATCCGCAGCGACGTGCCCCGGTACCGGATCTGGCGGCATGGCGAGCTGGTCGACGAGGTCACCGACATCCGCGCGCTGTGGACGCAGGACCTGGTCAGCTTCGTGATCGGCTGCTCCTTCAGCTTCGAGCAGGCCCTGATCGAGGCGGGCATTCCCTTGCGCCATGTCCAGCAGGGGCGCAACGTCGCGATGTACCGCACGGCTATACAGACCGAGCCCGCCGGGGCCTTCTCCGGCCCCATGGTCGTGTCCATGCGTCCTCTACGCGCAGCGGACGCCATCCGTGCGATCCAGATCACTTCCCGGTTTCCCAACGTGCATGGCGCGCCCGTGCACCTGGGCGACCCCGGCCTGATCGGGGTGGCGGACCTGTCGCGCCCCGACTACGGGGATCCCGTCGATGTCCTGCCCGACGAGATGCCGGTGTTCTGGGCCTGCGGCGTGACCCCGCAAGCCGCCGTCCAGCAGGCGCGTCCCGAGTTCTGCATCACCCACGCCCCGGGCGCCATGCTGATCACCGACCTTCTCAACAGCCGAATCGCCACTTTCTGACCCAGGAGCCCCCATGAACAAGCTTGGCCTCTCTCTCTCGATTCTCATGATGGCCGGCGCCGCGGCCGCCCAGAGCAAATGGGACCTGCCCTCGGGCTATGGCGCCAACACCTACCAGGTGCAGAACCTGCAGCAGTTTGCCGACGATGTCGGCAAGGCCACCGCCGGCAAGCTCAAGATCACGGTGCACCCCAACGCCTCGCTGTTCAAGGCCAACGAGATCAAGCGCGCCGTGCAGTCGGGCCAGACGTCGATCGGCGAGTTCATCCTCTCCAGCGCCGCGAACGAGGCGCCCATCTTCGGGCTCGATTCGGTCCCCTTCCTGGCCACCAGCTATGCCGAGGCCAGGCGCCTGCACGAGGCCTCGCAGCCCTACCTGGTCAAGACGCTGGCGGCGCAGGGCCTGAAGCTGCTGTACGCCGTGCCCTGGCCGCCGCAAGGCCTGTACTCGATCAAGCCGGTGGCCTCGACCAGGGACCTCAAGGGCACCAAGATGCGCGCCTACAACCCGGCCACCTCGACCATCGCGCAGCTGGTGGGTGCCCAGCCAGTGACCATCCAGCTGGCCGAGCTGAGCGCCGCGCTGGCCACCGGCGGCGTCGACAACTTCCTGACCTCCAGCGCCAGCGGCGTAGACAGCAAGCTCTACGAGCAGGCCAAGTACTTCTACGACGTCAACGCCTGGCTGCCGCGCAATGCGGTGGTGGTGAACCAGAAGGCTTTCGACGCGCTCGACAAGCCCACGCAGGAGGCCGTGCTCAGGCAGGCGGCTGCGGCCGAGCAGCGCGGCTGGCGCATCAGCGAGGAAAAGGACGGCGAGTACGTCAAGACGCTGGCCTCCAAGGGCATGAAGGTCGACCCCACCAGCGAGACGCTCAAGCAGGAGCTCAAGGCCATAGGCGCGCGCATGACCGAGGACTGGCTCAAGCTGGCCGGCGCCGATGGCAAAGCCATCGTCGACGCCTACCACAGGAAGTGAACGGGCCGCAGGCGGCCCCACAGGAGACCAACATGCACACAACGGCTCAACCTACACCGGCGCAGCGCACGCCGCCCCTGCCCGGGGAGACCCGGGCCGCGGACCCGGACGGCGGGTCGCGCCTGCGCCGCGCGCTCGACGGCATCTATCTCGGTGCCGGCGTGCTCGGCGCCGCCTGCGTGGCCCTGATCGGCGCGCTGATGGTGGTGCAGACCCTGGGGCGCCAGTTCGGCTGGGCCACGGGCGCGATCACCGACGTCGTGGCCTGGCTGTGCGCCGCGGCGGCCTTCCTGACCATGGCCCATGCCTTCAAGCATGGCGATTTCGTGCGCGTGACCCTGCTGCTGGAAAAGCTGGCGCCCGGCCCGCGCCGCGCCTTCGAGCTGTTCTCGCTCGGCGTGGCCACCGTCGCCAGCGCCTACCTGGCCTGGTGGGCCTGCAGCTTCACCTACCAGAGCTGGGCCTTCAACGAGGTGGCGCAGGGCCTGCTGCCGCTGCCGATCTGGATTCCGCAGCTCAGCTTTGCACTGGGCGCGCTGCTGCTGGTGCTGGCCGTGGCCGACGAGTTCCTCATCGTGCTGCGCGGCGGCTTGCCCACCTTCGTGCGCCTGGTCGAGGAGCGCCACGCCGCGGGCGATTTCTCGTCCGACCTCTGACCCCCTGGAGCAAACGATCATGGACATCCTGATGGTGGGCGGCGTGCTGCTGCTGTTGATGCTGTTGTTGCTCTCGGGCGGCGTGTGGATTGCGATGACCCTGGCCATCTGCGGCTGGGTCGGGCAGGCCTTCTTCACTTCCACCCAGCCGGGGCTGAACCTGTTCTCGGCCTTCTGGGAGAGCAATGCGAGCTGGGAGCTGGCGGCCCTGCCGCTGTTCATCTGGATGGGCGAGATCCTGTTTCGCACCAAGCTCAGCGAGGAGATGTTCAGCGGCCTGGCGCCCTGGCTGGGCCGCGTGCCGGGCCGGCTGATGCACACCACCGTGCTGGGCTGCGGCATCTTCGGCTCGGTGTCGGGTTCCTCGGCCGCCACCTGCGCCACCATCGCCAAGGTCGCGCTGCCCGAGCTGAAGAAGCGCGGCTACGACGAGCAGACCACGCTGGGCTCGCTGGCCACGGCCGGCACGCTGGGCATACTGATCCCGCCCTCGATCACCATGGTCGTGTACGCGGTGGCGGCCGACGTGTCCATCATCCGCATCTTCCTAGCGGGCTTCATGCCGGGCTTCCTGCTGATGGCGCTGTTCTCCGGCTACATCATGTGGTGGGCGCTGCGCCACCCCGAGCGCATGCCGCCCGCCGAGCCGCCCATCAGCTTGCGGGAAAAGCTGCGCCTCTCGCGCAACCTGATTCCCTGCGGCGCGCTGATCCTGTTCATCGTCTGGGCGCTGGTGGCGGGCTGGGCCACGGCCACCGAGTGCGCCGCCTATGGCGTGCTGGGTGCGCTGGCGCTCGCGCTGTGGAGCCGCTCGCTGACCTGGCGCAATTTCGGCGAGGGCCTGATGGGCGCCACCCGCACCAGCTGCATGATCATGTTCATCCTGGCCGGCGCCGCGTTCCTGACCAAGACCATGGCCTTCACCGGCATCCCGCGCGAGCTCGCGCAATGGGTCGACGCGATGCAGCTCTCGCCTCTGGCCCTGGTCGCCGCGCTGGTGGTGGTGTACCTGGTGCTGGGCACCGCGCTCGACGGCATCAGCATGATCGTGCTGACCGCGGCCGTGGTGCTGCCCATGGTGCAGAAGGCCGGCTTCGACCTGGTGTGGTTCGGCATCTTCGTGGTGCTGCTGGTGGAGATCGCCGAGGTCACGCCGCCCGTGGGATTCAACCTGTTCGTGCTGCAGAACATGACCGGCAAGGATGCCAACCGGATCGCCAAGGCCGCCTTGCCCTTCTTCGGCTGCCTGGTGCTGTGCATCGCGCTCGTCAGTGCCTTTCCCGGCATCGTGACCCTGTTGCCGGACCTGGTGATGGGCGTGGCCAACTAGGCGCCGCGGCGCACGGGAGCTCGAACCATGATTCAGGCATACGCTGCGGCACCTCGCCTGCTGCCGCTGGGCGACAGCGCCTGGACGGTCGAGTTCGGCGACCGCATCGACCCGGGGCTGAACGCCCGGGTCATGAACCTGGCCGACGCCGTGCGCGCGGCGCGGGGCGCCGAGCCGGCCTTTGCCACGGTGCTCGACCTGGTGCCCAGCTTCCGCTCGCTGACCGTGCACTACGACCCGCTGGCCAGCGACGCGAACGCCCTGGGCCAGCGCCTGCTGGCCCTGGCCGGCGCGGTGGACGAGCGGGCGCATGAGGGCCGGCGCTGGCGCCTGCCGGTGTGCTTCGACGAGGAATTCGCGCCCGACCTGGCCGCGCTGGCCCAGGCCAAGGGCTTGCCGGTGCAGCAGGTGATCGACCTTTTGACCCAGGCGCGCTTTCGCGTCTACATGATCGGCTTCATGCCCGGCTTTCCCTACATGGGCGGCCTGCCGCCGCAGCTGGCCATGCCCCGGCTGGCCACGCCGCGCAAGCGCGTGCCGGCGCATTCGCTGGCCGTGGCCGGCGAGATGTGCAGCGTCTACCCCTGGGACAGCCCGGGCGGCTGGAACCTGCTCGGGCGCACCCCCGTGCCCCTGTTCTCGCTGGCGCAGGGCGAGCAGCCGGCCTGGCTGGCCGCCGGCGACCAGGTGCGCTGGTACGAGGTGGCGCGCGGCGAATACGAGCGCCTGCTCGCCGAGCTGGCGGTCGGGCGGATACCGCGCGAAGCTTTCCTGGACCCGCAGGAGGCGCCATGTCCGGCCTGATCGAGATCACCGCGGGCGGACCGGGCTGCAGCGTGCAGGACGGCGGGCGCCTGGGCCGCCGCCACGAGGGCATCCCGGTCTCGGGCTGCCTGGACCGCCCGCTGGCCGACGCGGCGAACGCCCTGGTCGGCAACCCGCTGGGCGAGGCCTGCGTCGAGCTGCGCGGCCCGGGGCCCGGCCTGGTCGTGCGCGAGGGGCCGGTGCGGCTGGCCCTGGCCGGCCAGGCCAGTGGCAAGCTCGTGCGGGCCAGCGGCGTGGCCAGCCCGCTGGCGCCCTGGGTCAGCGCCACGCTGGAGGTCGGCGACCGCCTGCAGCTGGGCGCGGTGGTGGGCGGCTGCGCCTACCTGGCCGTCTCCGGCGGGCTGCGGGTGCCGCCCCAGCTGGGCAGCCGGTCCACCTACCAGCGCGCCGGCATAGGCGGCCTCCGGGGCCGCGCGCTGGAGGCCGGCGACCGCCTGCCCTGCGGCAGCCTGGCGGCCGGCGCCGGGCCCAAGGAAAGGCGTGCCCGCGCGCCGTTCGAGCATGGCGCCGGCGCCATCCGCGTCATGCTGGGCCCGCAGCAGGACCATTTCACGCCCGCGGCGATAGCCGCCTTCCTGGCCTCGCCCTGGCAGGTCACGCCGGAGCAGGACCGCATGGGCATGCGGCTGAGCGGGGCGCCCTTGGCGCACCTGAGCCCGGCCGCGGCCGACATCGTCTCGGACGGGGTCACGCCCGGCGCGATCCAGGTGCCGGCCAGCGGCCAGCCCATCGTGCTGCTGGCCGACTGCCAGACCGTGGGCGGCTACCCCAAGATCGCGACCGTGATCAGCGCCGACCTGCCGCGCCTGGCGCAGGCCCGGCCCGGCCAGGCGCTGCGCTTCGAGGCCGTGGACGCCGGCGCGGCGCGCCAGGCGCTGCAGGAGCTGCGGGCGCATTGGCAGGCCTGGGCGACGGGTCTGGAGAGCTTCCTGCCGCCGGGCTTCGTCGACGAGGAGGCGCTGTACGCCGCCAACCTGGTCAGCGGCATGGTGTGCGCCGCGTGGGGACAATGAGTGATGACAGCCCCCACGCTTGCCACTGCGTGTGCTGCGCTGCCCCCCGAGGGGGCCGCAGTTGCCTTGGGGCGGCCCGGCGGCAACTGACGGAACGAGCCATGAACCAGCGAGAGATCAACCTGAACGCCGACCTCGGCGAGAGCTTCGGCGCCTGGAAGATGGGCGACGACGGCGCCATGCTGGCCGTCGTCGCCAGCGCCAACATCGCCTGCGGCTTCCACGCCGGCGACCCGTTGGTCATGCGCCAGACCGTGCGGCAGGCCCTGGCGCAGGGGGTCAGCCTCGGGGCCCATCCCTCGTTTCCCGACCTGCAGGGCTTCGGCCGCCGCCGCATCGACATGGCGCCGGCGGAGTTGGAGGCCGCCATCGTCTACCAGGTCGGGGCGCTGCAGGCCCTGGCCGCCGCCGAGGGCGGGGCGCTGAGCCATGTGAAGCCGCATGGCGCCCTGCACAACATGGCCTGCGCCGACCCGGCCCTGGCCGAGACCGTGGTGCGCGCGGTGCGCGCCGCCGGCCGCGAGCTGCTGCTGCTCGCGCCCCCTTGTTCGGAACTGGCCCTTGCCGGCGAACGCCTGGGGCTGCGCGTGGCGCTGGAAGTGTTCGCCGACCGGGCCTACCAGGACGATGGGCAACTGGTGCCGCGCTCGCAGCCCGGGGCCATGGTGCACGGGGCCGAGGCCGCGCTGGCCCATGTGCTGCGCATGCTCCAGGAGCAGGCCATCGTCAGCGTGAGCGGCAGGCGCCTGCCCACCGCCATCGACAGCATCTGCGTGCACGGGGACAGCCCCGACGCCGTCCAGACCGCCGGCGCGATCCGCCAGGGCCTGGAGGCGGCGGGCTACGCCATCGTGGGGCTGGACCGGCTGGGCCGCTGAGCGCCCGGCCGGGACGGGGCCGGTGCGACAATCCCGGCGATGAGCAAGACCCTGTCCCTGCCCAGGAAGCCGGCGCCGGCCGCCGCCAAGCCGCCCGCTGCCGCGCCAGTGCGCCGTGCCGGCGGCCCGCGCCCGTCCGCCCCGGCGCGGCCGGCGCCACCGCCGGCCAAGCAGCGCCAGGAGCACCCGCAGCACCCGGTGAGGGGCGCCGAGGCCAGAGGCCCCGCGCCTGCGGCGCCGCGCCCCCAGGCCGGTCCGGCCGATACGGTGCGCCTGAACAAGCGCATGGCCGATCTGGGCCTGTGCTCGCGCCGCGAGGCCGACGAATGGATAGAGCGCGGCTGGGTGCGCGTGGACGGCGAGCTCGCCACCATGGGCCTGCAGGTCGGGGCCCAGGCGCGCATCACGGTCGATCGCCAGGCCCAGGGCCAGCAGGCACAGCAGGTCACCATCCTGATCAACAAGCCGGTGGGCTATGTCAGCGGCCAGGCCGAGGACGGCCACCAGCCGGCGGCCAGCCTGGTGCAGGCGCGCAACCACTGGCGCGGCGATCCCTCGCCCACCCGCTTCAGCCCGGCCCAGCTGCGCGGCCTGGCGCCCGCGGGGCGGCTGGACATCGACTCGGTCGGCCTGCTGGTGCTCACGCAGGACGGCCGCGTGGCGCGCCAGCTGATAGCCGAGGACTCCCTGGTGGACAAGGAATACCTGGTGCGCGTGAGCTACGCCACGCCGGCCGGCGAGGTCACGACCGACGTGCAGGCCGCCTTCCCGCCCGGGCAGCTCGCGCGCCTGCGCCATGGCCTGAGCCTGGACGGCAAGCCGCTCAAGCCGGCCCGGGTCGACTGGCAGAACCCCGAGCAGCTGCGCTTCGTGCTGACCGAGGGCAAGAAGCGCCAGATCCGGCGCATGTGCGAGCTGGTGGGCCTGAAGGTGGTGGGACTCAAGCGCATACGCATCGGCGGCGTGACGCTGGGCCAGCTGCCGCTGGGCCAGTGGCGGTACCTGGGGCCGCAGGAGCGGTTCTGATCTGCTACAGTTTCGCGAGCGCCGGCCACAACATTCAAAGAGGCGCTTTGGGGAGACCCGCCATGAACCCGCTGACGGCCTTCGCCGATGCCCCGCCAGCCAGTGCGAACGAGGCGCACCGGCTCGATACCCTGCGCCGCTACGGCTTGCTCGACACGCCGCCCGAGCCGGCCTTCGACGACCTGGCCCTGCTGGCGGCCCAGGTCTGTGCGGCGCCGGTGGCCATGCTGTCCCTGGTCGATGTCGGCCGGCAATGGAACAAGGCCATGCACGGCTGGGCCGAGCGCGAGGTTGCGCGCGCCGTTTCCTTCTGCGCCCGGGCGATCGAGCAGCCCGGCCGGCTGCTCGAGGTGCTGGATGCCACGCGCGATGCGCGTTTCGCCCAACATCCCTGGGTGCAGGGGGCCGAGGGCCTGCGCTTTTACGCCGGCGCGCCGCTGGTCGTGTCTTCCGGTCATGCGCTGGGCGTCCTCTGCGTGTTCGACCGGCAGGTCCGCGCCCTGAGCAATGCCCAGCGTCAGGCGCTGGCGGCCCTGGCGCGCCAAGCGGTGGCCCAGTTCGAGCTGCGTCAACTGACTTGGCTGGGCGAGAGGCTGGGCGCCGTCGATCCGCTCACCCAGGTCTGGAACCGCCGGGCCTTCGAGCGCCGCCTGGCCGAGGAGTGGCAACGCCACGCGCGTCGCAACGAGTCCCTGGCGATGCTGCTGGTGGCGGTGCGCGGCGCCCTGGCGCAGCCGGCGGCACAGCAAGGGCGGTCACCCGACGAGGCCAGCGCCGCTCAGGCCCAGGCCGCGGCGCTGATCGTGGAAGCGCTGCGTTGCAGCGACCTCGTTGCCAGCTACGGCGGCGAGCTGTTCGCGGCGATTCTGCCTTCGAACGGCGTGAGCTCGGCCATGACGGCGGCCCAGCGCGTGCGGCTGGCGCTGGAGCACCACCCCTGGGCCGGGCGCTCCATGACCGCCAGCATCGGCCTGTCGGCCATGGTGCCGGGGCGGGACCAGGACCCGCGGCAGCTGACGGAGCGCGCCGATCATGCCCTGCAGACGGCGATTCGCCGCGGGGGCAGCCGGGTCGAGGCCTTCAGCGGCTGGTGAGTCGCGGTTCCGCCCCTTGAAAGCGGACCGGTCGCCCCCATCTGGGCGCGATCGATCCGGTTTGTTCCCTTCTGTCCATACGCTTTTTTCACATGAGCAAACACACCCATTCTTTCCAGGCCGAGGTCGCGCAGCTGCTGCACCTGGTCACCCACTCGCTGTACTCCAACAAGGAAATCTTCCTGCGCGAGCTGATCTCCAACGCCTCCGACGCCTGCGACAAGCTGCGCTTCGAGGCCCTGCACAACGCCGCGCTGTACGAGGACGCACCCAAGCTGGAGGTGCGCCTGTCCTTCGACAAGGACGCCAGGACGCTGACCATCAGCGACAACGGCATAGGCATGAGCGAGCAGGAGGCGATAGACCACCTGGGCACCATCGCCAAGAGTGGCACCAAGGAGTTCATGGGCAAGCTCTCGGGAGACCAGAAGGCGGACGCCCAGCTGATCGGCCAGTTCGGCGTGGGCTTCTACTCGGGCTTCATCGTGGCCGACAGGATCACCGTCGAGTCGCGCCGCGCCGGCCTCTCGGCCGAAGCCGGCGTGCGCTGGGTCAGCGGCGGCACGGGCGACTTCGAGGTCGAGTCCATACTGCGCGAGCAGCGCGGCACCAGCGTCGTCCTGCACCTGCGCGAGGACGCGCTGGAGTATGCCAACGGCTGGAAGCTCAAGGAGATCGTCGGCAAGTACTCCGACCACATCAGCCTGCCCATACTGATGGAGAAGGAGGAGTGGAAGGAGGGCGAGAACGAGCAGCCCGGCCAGATGATCAAGACCGGCGAGTGGGAGACCATCAACCAGGCCACGGCGCTGTGGACGCGCGCCAAGAAGGACATCACGGCCGAGCAGTACCAGGCCTTCTACCAGGCCATCAGCCACGACTTCGAGGCACCGCTGAGCTGGTCGCACAACCGCGTCGAGGGCGGCACCGAGTACACCCAGCTGCTCTACCTGCCGGCCCATGCGCCGCACGACCTCTGGAACCGCGAGCGCAAGGGCGGGCTCAAGCTCTACGTCAAGCGCGTCTTCATCATGGACGAGGCCGAGGCCCTGCTGCCCGGCTACCTGCGCTTCGTCAAGGGCGTGGTCGACTCGGCCGACCTGCCGCTCAACGTGAGCCGCGAGCTGCTGCAGGAAAGCCGCGACGTCAAGGCCATCCGCGAGGGCAACACGCGCCGCGTGCTCGCCATGCTGGAGGACCTGGCCCGGCGCGAGGTCCCGGCCGCCGATGCGAGCGAGGAAGACAAGGCCGACGCCGGCAAGTTCGGCAAGTTCTACGCGGAGTTCGGCGCCATGCTCAAGGAGGGCCTGGGCGAGGACTTCGGCAACCGCGAGCGCATCGCCAAGCTGCTGCGCTTCGCCTCCACCGCCTCGGACCAGGCCAGCGTGTCCTTCGCCGACTACAAGGCGCGCATGAAGGAGGGCCAGGAGGCCATCTACTACATCACGGCCGACACCCTGGCCGCGGCCAGGAACAGCCCGCAGCTCGAGGTGTTCAAGAAGAAGGGCATCGAGGTGTTGCTGATGAGCGACCGCGTCGACGAGTGGGCGCTGAACTTCCTTCATGACTTCGACGGCACGCCGCTGCAGTCGGTGGCCAAGGGCGCGGTGGACCTGGGCAAGCTGCAGGACGAGGCCGAGAAGAAGGCCGCCGAAGAAGCCGCCGAGGCTTTCAAGCCGCTGCTGGCCAAGCTCAAGGAGGCGCTCAAGGACCGGGTCGAGGACGTGCGCGTGACCACGCGCCTGGTCGACAGCCCGGCCTGCCTGGTGGTGCAGGACGCTGGCATGAGCATGCAGCTGGCGCGCCTGCTCAAGCAGGCCGGCCAGCAGGCGCCCCAGGTCAAGCCCGTGCTCGAGGTCAATCCCGAGCACCCGCTGGTGAAAAAGCTCGATGGCTCGGTGCATTTCCATGACCTGGCCCATATCCTGTTCGACCAGGCCCTGCTGGCCGAGGGCGGCCTGCCCGAGGACCCCGCGGCCTACGTCAAGCGCGTCAACGCCCTGCTGGCCTGAGCTCCGTCATACACCTTGTGACGACGTGGAAGCGCTTTGTGGCTAGGATGAGGCCATGACAAGCGCCCTGTTGCCTTTGCTCGTCGCCGTGCTGCTGGCCGGCTGCGGCAGCCTGGGCGCCGGGGTTGGCGTCGGCGTGCCGATCGCGCCCGGCGTCTCCATCGGCGTGAGCGTGGGCACGGGCGGGGTGAACGCCGGCGTCTCGGCCGGCTCCGGCCCGGTCGGCGTGGGCGTCGGCGTCAACCAGCGCGGCCAGGTCACGGGCGGCGTAGGCGTGGGCGCCGGCACCGATGTGGGTGGCGCGCGCGTGGGGGTGGGCGTGGGCACCGGCACGGTGCTCTACGACCCGAACGATCCGGCGCAGCGCAAGCCGGGCAGCGACGCGAAATAAACGGCCAGCCGGTCCCCTCAACCGCCTGTCAAACCCCGCCCGCGGTGCCGCGGACGGGGTTTTTTCATGGCTACACTCAGCGCCTCTCTCCCCCGTTCCATTCTCCAAACATGCTTACCGGCGACCTGAAAAGCAAAATCGACCAGATCTGGAACGCCTTCTGGTCCGGCGGCATCGCCAATCCCATCGAGGTCATCGAGCAGATCACCTACCTGCTGTTCCTGCGCCGCCTGGACGACCTGCACACGCTGGAAGAAAACAAGGCCGTCCGGCTCGGCACGCCGCTGCAGCGCCGCATCTTCCCCGAGGGCCTGGACCCGCGTGGCCGCCCCTACGAAGCCTTGCGCTGGAGCCGCTTCAAGAACCAGGCCCCGGCCGACATGTTCACCGTGGTCGGCGAACACGTGTTTCCGTTCCTGCGCACACTGGGCGCGAGTGGTGCCAGCGAAGGCTCCACCTACGCCCACCACATGAAGGACGCGCGTTTCACCATCCCCACGCCGGCGCTGCTGGCCAAGGTGGTCGATCTGCTGGACGCCGTGCCCCTGGAAGACCGCGACACCAAGGGTGAGGGCTCGCCCGAACTCACCCGCTCCCGCACCGCCCAGAGCTTCTGCGTGCCCAAGGCCGACATTGCCGCCAACGGCTACGACCTGAGCCTGAACCGCTACAAGGAAGTGGTGCACGAGCCCGTGCAGCACCGCGCACCCGCCGAGATACTGGCCGAACTGGTGCGGCTGGAGGACGAGATTGCGCGGGGGATGAGGGCGCTGGAGGGGTTGTTGAAGTGAGCGCTCCGGTTCGAGCGCGTGTCGGCGATCTTGCGGAGCAGGTCCGCGGCGTTTCGTATGGAAAGGAAGACGCATCGCGCATTCCGAAAGAAGGCTACCTTCCAGTTCTGAGAGCCGGGAACATCACTGACGAAGGACTCGTATTCGACGATCTGGTCTATGTCCCGAGTGCTCGAATCTCACAAAAGCAGCTGGTGCAAAAAGGCGATGTTGTCATAACGGCATCCAGCGGAAGCCTGGATGTGGTCGGCAAGGCGGCTCCTGCGCCAAGCTCATTCAACGGCGGGTTTGGTGCGTTTTGCAAAGTGCTTCGCCCAAACGCCAAAGTCGATGCCTCGTTCTTTGCGCACTTCTTCAAGACTGGCGACTACCGGCGAAAAATCTCCAGCTTGGCAGCAGGCGCGAACATCAACAACCTCAAGAACGAGCACCTCGACGATCTTGAGATTGCACTCCCACCCCTCCCCGAACAACGCCGCATCGCCGCCATCCTGGATCAGGCCGAAACCCTGCGCACCCAGCGCCGCGCCGCCCTGGCCCAACTCGACGGCCTCGCCCAGTCCATCTTCCTCGACATGTTCGGCGACCCGGTGACGAATCCGAAGGGCTGGTCGATCATTCGCTTGGATCAGTTGGTGCGACCAGATGACACGATCAACTACGGCGTTGTTCAGCCGGGCGACGCGCTCGATGTGGGTATTCCCTTGGTCCGGGTGGGTGACGTCGTTGACGGCAACTTCGACCCGAAAGCACTAAAGCGGATTGATCCAGCTATTGAGGCTGCGTACAAGCGCTCACGGTTGAAAGGCGATGAAGTATTGGTCACCTGCGTGGGTTCCATCGGCGTAGTTGCGCTGGTCGATCCCGCCATGAAAGGATTCAACATTGCGCGTGCCGTGGCGCGAGTTCCGTTGTCGGAGAAGGTGAACCGTACTTTTGTAGCCAGCTACTTGCGAACGGACTTTGTGCAGCGGTACTTCACCGCCGAGCTGCGAACGGTCAGCCAGCCCACGCTAAACATCAAGCAGATTTGTGAAACGCAGGTTATCCAGCCCCCGCTCCCCCTCCAACAAACCTTCGCCACCCGCATCCAGGCCATAGCAGCCCTCAAAGCCAGTCACCGCGCGGCCTTGGCCGGGCTGGACGCGCTGTTCGCCTCGCTGCAGCAGCGGGCGTTTGCAGGTTTGCTGTGAAGTAAATTCACGCTATTCGTCTAAGGAAGCCCGCCATGCTCAAGTATCTGCACCTCACCAACGTGGGCCTTTCGCCCGATGTTCGGGTTGATTGGGCTCCGCGCTTGAACCTGATTGCTGGTGACAACGGGCTGGGCAAGAGCTTCCTGCTCGACCTGGCATGGTGGGCGCTCACGCGCACCTGGGCGGGCGCTGTGGCGCTGCCCATGACCTCCAAGAAGGCATCCATTGAGTTTGCGATTAAGGGCAAGACAGCGGCCCCCAAGGTGATTGCCTCGACCTACTCCAAATCGGATGGGAGCTGGCCTTTGCCCGCCGCACGACCAGTAATGCCAGGCATCGTGGTATACATCCGCATTGATGGCGGCTTCTCTGTCTGGGACCCCGCTCGCAACTACTGGCGAACCGACCCCTCCCGCCCGTCGGCCTACCACTTCAAGGCCGACGAAGTGTGGAACGGGCTGGAGGTGAATGGTCAGCGTGTCTGCGAGGGACTGGAGCGCGACTGGGTGAACTGGCAGGAAGGGCGCAAGCCCCAGTTTCGGGCGCTGGAAAAGGTGCTGGAAGTCATGTCGCCCCCCTCAGAGCCCTTGCGGGCTGGGCAACCTCAGCGGGTGTTCATTGGCGAAGGGCGTGATCGACCGACCTTGCTGGTGGGTCATCGGACCGTGCCGGTGGCGCTGGCCTCTGCAGGGGTTCGTCGTGTGCTGGCCCTGGTTTACTTTCTGGTCTGGGCGTGGCACGAACACAACGTGGCGGCCAAGTTGCTGGGCAAGAAACCCGAGGACCGTTTTGTCATCTTGTTTGACGAACCAGAGACTCACCTGCACCCGCGCTGGCAGCGGACGGTCCTGCCAAGCATGTTGAAGGCCATTGACGAATTGCGGGGCGCGCCCGGCACACCACCGCAGGTCTTGGTGGCCACCCATGCGCCGCTGGTGGCTGCCTCCCTGGAGCCGTTCTTTGACGAAGCCCTGGATGACCTGATTCACCTGTCTTTGCGCAACGGTCAAGTTAACTTGGAGCAAGGGGGCTGGGCCACGCAGGGCGACGTGACGAACTGGCTGGTGTCGGAAACATTTGGTCTGGAACAAGCACGCTCGATGGAAGCCGAAAAGGCCATCGAAGCGGCAGAAGCTTTCATGCGTGAGGAAAGGCCGTTGCCAGCCGGCTTCGAGTCGAAGAAGGCCATCCACGCGCAGCTGCAAAAGCTGCTGCCAGCAGGAGATGAGTTCTGGCCTCGATGGTTGGTTCACACCAACGCCATCAAGGGTGCCACGGGAGCGCGCTCGTGATTCCCGTTGCCAAGGTAAAGAAACCCGCCAAGTTTGACGCCGAGGTCAAGACACCCGGGAACCAGTGGCTCAAGGCCAACCCGAACGCCAAACGCCCCAAAACACTTTGGGTGCCGTTCACGTCCGCGCTCGCAGATGGGTTTGCCAACCGGTGTGGCTACGCCGCGATGCTGGACCCGACAGGCGGCTCTGTGGACCACTATTTGAGTTTCAAAAATCACCGGACCCTCGCTTACGAATGGAGCAATTACCGGTTCGCTTCGAACACCCTGAATTCGTCCAAGCGGAACAAGGATGACACGGTTCTGGACCCTTTCGAGGTGAAAGCGGGTTGGTTCAAGATACTGCTGCCCTCTCTGCAAATGGTGCTGACGGAGGCCGTGCCGAAGAGCTGCCGGGCGAAGGCGGAGCTCACCCTCAAAGAGCTCAAGCTGCGCGACGGTGAGCGGATCATTAAGTGGCGCCGGTCTTGGTACAAGTTGTACTTGGCAGGACAACTGACCCTGGACGGATTGCAAGAAGTGGCTCCGCTGATTGCCGACGCGGTTGTCGCGGGCGGGCAGGTCGCCAAATAACGCTGACGGCAAGCCAAGGAGAGAAAAGAACGCATGACACCATCGAACTTTTCCTTCCTGCACGCCGAGTGGCCCGCCCTGCATGTCGAGGTCCTGAAAGCCGAGCAAGCCGCCCTTGCCGATCCGCGCACGGCCTGCTTCTACGCGCGCCGCGCGCTGGAGCTGGCGGTGGCCTGGCTGTACCAGGCCGAGGGCGGGCGCGGTGGCAGCCTGCGCATGCCCTACAAGCCGGACCTATCAGCCTTCCTGTTCGAGCCGAGTTTCAAGGCGCTGGTGGGGCCGGGCCTGCACGCCAAGATGGACGTGATTCGCAAACAGGGCAACAGCGCCGTGCACAGCGCCCGCGCGATGGCCGCGCCCGATGCCGTGGCCGTGCTGCGTGAGCTGTTCCAGGTGGCGTTCTGGCTGGCGCGCCACTATGGGCGCAACGTGGCCGCGCGGCCCGATGCGGCGCAGCAGTTCCACCCCGAGTGGCTGCCCCGGCCCGAGGCAGCCGGCGCGGCGGCACAGTCCCAGGCCGCGCTGCAGAAACTGGCCGACGACCTGGCCGCGCGCGACGCCGCGCTGGCCGCGGTACAGCTGAAGTCCGCCGCGCTGGACGAAGAGCTTGCCCGCCTGCGCGCCGAGGTGGCCGCCGCCAAGGCCGCCAACGCGGCCACGCCCGACGCCCACGACTACAACGAGGCGCAGACGCGCGACCTCTACATCGACCTGCTGCTGAAAGAAGCGGGCTGGGGGCTGGACCAGCCCCGCGACCGCGAATTCGAAGTCGCCGGCATGCCCAATGCCGGGGGCAAGGGATTTGTGGACTACGTGCTCTGGGGCGACGACGGCAAGCCGTTGGCGATGGTGGAAGCCAAGCGCACGCGGCGCGACGCCCGCGTGGGCCAGCAGCAGGCGAAGCTGTACGCCGATTGTCTTGAACGCCAGTTCGGCCAGCGCCCGCTGATCTACACCACGAACGGCTACGAACACTGGCTGTGGGACGACACGCGCTATCCGCCGCGCCCGGTGCAGGGCTTCCACAAGAAGGACGAGCTGCAACTGCAGGTGCAGCGGCGCGGCACGGCGCGGCCCCTGGCCGTCATGCCGATCGACGCGGCGATCGTGGAGCGCCATTACCAGCAACGGGCCATCCGCCGCATCGGCGAGACCTTTGAAGCGGACCGGCAGCGCAAGGCCCTGGTGGTGATGGCCACCGGCGCGGGCAAGACGCGCACCGTGATCGCGCTGGTGGACTTGCTGATGCGCGCCAACTGGGCCAAGCGCGTGCTGTTCCTGGCCGACCGGGTGGCGCTGGTGCGGCAGGCGGCCAATGCCTTCAAGGCGCACCTGCCCGACGCGGCGGCGGTGAACCTGGTGACGGACAAGGCAACCGACGGTCGCGTCTACGTCAGCACCTACCCGACGATGATGGGGCTGATCAATGAATCCCAGGACGGGCAGCGCCGCTTCGGCGTGGGCCACTTCGACCTGATCATCGTGGACGAGGCGCACCGCTCCATCTACCAGAAGTACCGCGCCATCTTCGGCTATTTCGACGCGTTGCTGGTGGGCCTGACGGCCACGCCCAAGGACGAGATCGACCGCAACACCTACAGCCTGTTCGGCCTGGAAGACGGCGTGCCGACCGACGCCTACGGTTTGGACGATGCCATTGCGGAGGGCTACCTGGTGCCGCCGCGCGCGGTGTCGGTGCCGTTGAAATTCCAGCGCGAGGGCATCCGCTATGTCGACCTGAGCGAGGAGGAGCAGGCGCAGTGGGACGAACTGGAGTGGGACGAGGACGGCAACACCCCGGACGAGGTGGGGGCCGAGGCCGTCAACAAGTGGCTGTTCAACACCGACACCGTGGACAAGGTGCTGGAGCTGTTGATGACGCGCGGCCAGAGCGTGGCGGGCGGCGACCGGCTGGGCAAGACCATCGTCTTCGCCAAGAACAGCGACCACGCCGAGTTCATCGCCCGGCGCTTCAATGCCAACTACCCGCACTACGCAGGCCAGTTCGCGCGGGTCATCACCTACCAGACCGAGTACGCCCAGAGCCTGATCGACGATTTTTCCCAAAAGGACAAGGCGCCGCACATCGCGATTTCGGTGGACATGCTCGACACCGGCATCGACGTGCCCGAGGTGGTGAACCTGGTGTTCTTCAAGATCGTGCGTTCCAAGGCCAAGTTCTGGCAGATGCTGGGGCGCGGCACGCGGCTGTGCCCGAACCTGTTCGGTCCGGGCGATGGGCCGGAAAACCACAAGCGCGAGTTCATGGTTTTTGATTTCTGCCAGAACCTTGAATACTTCAGCCAGAACCTCGAAGGCAGCGACGGCGCGCTGGGTGAGCCGCTGGGCCAGCGCCTGTTCAAGGCGCGACTCGCGCTGCTGGGGGAGCTGGATGCGCGGTTGGCGGCGGGCGGGCGCATGGCCGCGGACAGGTCGCCGCCGGGGCTGGCGCTGACGGAGGAAGGCATCCGCCGTGACACGGCGGCCCTACTGCATGCGGCCGTGGCGGGCATGAGCCTGGACAACTTCGTGGTGCGTCCGCAGCGCCGCTGGGTGGAGGCCTGGAGCCAGACCGACGCGTGGCAACGCGTCTCGCCCGAGCAGCTTGAGGACATCGCCGCCCATGTGTCGGGCCTGCCCACGGCCGTGCGCGACGATGACGAGGACGCCAAGCGTTTCGACCTGCTGATGCTGCGCCTGCAACTCGCCAGCCTGCGCGCCGAGCCGGGCTTCGAGCGCCTGCGCGACCAGGTCCGCGCGCTGGCCGAAGGCCTTCTGGAACTGGCCAGCATTCCAGCCGTGCGTGAGCAGATGCTGCTGATCGAGGCGGTGGCTGGCGATGACTGGTGGCAGGACGTGACCCTGCCCATGCTGGAGCAGGCACGCCGCAAGCTGCGCGCCCTGATCAAGCTGCTGGAAAAAGCCCGGCGCAAGGTCGTCTACACCGACTTCGCCGATGAGTTGGGCGAGGTGTCCGAGGTGAGCCTTCCGCTGAGCGGCAGCGCCGGCGACTTCGAGCGCTTTCGTCTCAAGGCGCGTGCCTTCCTGCGCGCCCATGAGAACCACCTCGCGCTGCACAAGCTGCGCCGCAACCAGCCGTTGACGGCGGCGGACCTGGCCGAACTGGAGCGCATGTTGGTGGACAGCGGCGCGGGCAGCGCGGACGATGTGCACCGGGCCAGCGAACAGGCGCACGGGCTGGGCCTGTTCGTGCGTTCCCTGGTGGGGCTGGATCGCGAGGCCGCCACGCAGGCCCTGGGTGCCTTCGTGGCCGGCAAGACCTTGAGCGCGAACCAGCTGGAATTCATCAGCCTGATCGTCACGCACCTCACCGAGCAGGGCGTGATGGCGACGGCATTGCTGTACGAGCCGCCTTTCACCGATGTGGCGCCGCGCGGGCCAGACGGCCTGTTCACGCCCGCCCAGGTGACCGAACTGCTGCGCGTGCTGGACCAGATCGAGTCGATGGCTCGGGCGGCGTGAGGCGTTGATGGACATCACCACCCACCTCGGTGATGGCGTCCTTGAGCTGCGCCTGAACCGCCCCCAGCGCCTGAACGCGCTCACGCTGAGCCTGGCGCAGGAACTGTTCGCGGCCGTGCATGGACGGCTCGGCGACCCCTATATCTGCACCCGCGTCCCGAGCTCGATCACGCTGTTGTGCGGCAAGCTGAAGAACTCCACGGCACGCCCGGCGTTGCGTGACATGGTTTCGAACAGGCGCTCGCGCCACAGGGCCATCTTCGGGCCGGACGAGGGCACCACGGTTTCGCGGCTGAGGAAGAACGAGGTCGCGAAGGGGTCTATCGCCAGGCCCTGCGCCGCGCACAGTTCCAGCGCCTTCGGGATGTCGGGCTGGTTCATGAAGCCGAAATGCAAGCTGACCTGCCAGAAGCCGTGGCCTACCTGCGCGACCTCCGCGCGCTCATCGAAGCCTATCCAGGGCCGCTCGTGGAACTGCACCGTCAACACGATGTTGCGCTCGTGCAGCACCAGGTTGTGCTTGATGTTGTGCAGCAGCGCCTGGGGCACGACGCCGCGCTCGGCCGAGAGGAAGACCGCGGTGCGCGGCACGCGGCGCGGTTGCGGCTCATGCGCCAGGCTGGCGGCGAACTCGTCCAGCCGCGGCTGGTGGGCATGCAGCTCGGCCATCAGCAGCTCTCGCCCGCGCTCCCATGTCGTCATCACGAGCAGCAGGCCGGCCGCCAGCGCCAGCGGGAACCAACCGCCCTCGACAATCTTGACCGAGCACGAGGCCAGCAGCAGCGCGTCCAGCGCGACGAAGAAGGCCGTGGCCCCGACCGAGACCCAGGCCGGATAGCCCCAGGCGCGGCGCACCACGTAGTAGGTCAGCACGGTGGTGATCAGCATGGTGCCGGTGACGGCGATGCCGTAGGCCGAGGCCATGGCCGACGAGCTGCCGAAACCCAGGCAGGCCAGCGCCACGGCCGCCAGCAGCAGCCAGTTGACGGCCGGCACGTAGATCTGGCCCTTCTCGTGCGCCGAGGTGTGGACGATGCGCATGCGCGGCAGGAAGCCCAGCTGTATCGCCTGCTGGGTCAGCGAATAGGCGCCCGAGATCACGGCCTGCGAGGCGATGATGGTGGCGGCCGTGGCGATGACGACCGCAGGCCACAGCAGGGCCGGCGGGAACATCAGGTAGAAGGGGTTGCTCACCGCCTGCGGGCTGTGCAGCAGCAGCGCGCCCTGGCCGGCGTAATTGAGCGCCAGTGCCGGCAGCACGAAGCCGCTCCAGGCCAGGCGGATCGGCCGCTTGCCGAAATGCCCCATGTCGGCGTAGAGCGCCTCGGTGCCGGTCACGGCCAGCACCACGGCGCCCACGGCCAGGAACAGGCCCCAGCCGCGCTGCGACAGGAACAACCATGCGTGGCGCGGGTCGATGGCCTGCAGGATCTGCGGCGCCTGCGCGATCTGCGACAAGCCCACGGCCCCCAGCACCAGGAACCAGAGCACGATGATGGGCCCGAACCAGCGGCCCACCACGGCCGTGCCATGGCGCTGCACCGCGAACAGGCCGGCCAGGATGCCGATGGAGATCGGCAGCACCCAGGGCTTGAGCGCCGGCGTGGCGATCTCCAGCCCCTCGACCGCGCTGAGCACCGAGATCGCCGGGGTCAGCACGCTGTCGCCGTAGAACAGGCAGGCGCCGAAGGTGCCGAGCAGCAGCAGGCGGCGCCGCAACACGGGCTGGCCGGCGGCGGTCTCGGAGGCCAGGGCCAGCAGGGCCATGATGCCGCCCTCGCCGCGGTTGTCGGCGCGCAGCACCAGCACCACGTACTTGAGCGTGACCACCAGCATCAGCGCCCACAGCACCACCGAAACCGCGCCCACGACGGTCTCGGGGTTCAGCGGCACGCCGGTGACATGGCCGAAGATCTCCTTCACCGTGTACAGCGGGCTGGTGCCTATGTCGCCGTAGACCACGCCGAGCGCGGCCAGGGCCAGGGCGGCCGTGCCCTGGCGGTGCTCCGGCGCCTCCTGCGTGTCGGCCTTGGCCGCAACGGCCAGTGGGGTGTCCATGCCAAACCTCTTTTGGAACAACGAGGTCTGCTTTGTCGCGCGGCCCGCGTAAAAAACGCATAAATGCCCGGCCACGCCGGGCGCCGCTCATTCGCTGGCCAGCCGGTAGCCCACGCCGAGCTCGGTCAGCAGGTAGCGCGGCGCGGCCGGGTCGGCCTCGATCTTGGCCCGCAGGTGGCCCATGTAGATGCGCAGGTAGTGCAGCTGGTCGACTTGCTGAGCGCCCCAGACGTCGGCCAGCAATTGCCGGTGCGTGAGCACCTGGCCCGGCTGGCGCGCCAGCCGCTCGAGCAGCCGGTACTCGATCGGGCTCAGGTGCAGCGGCTCGCCGCGCAGCGTGACCTGGCGCGTGTCGCGCCGCAGCGCGAGCTCGCCCACACGCAGCACCGCCGCGCTGGCCTGCGGCGTGGCGGCGCGGCGCAGCATGGCGCGCACGCGGGCCAGCAGCTCGCCCACGCCGAAGGGCTTGGTCAGGTAGTCGTCGGCCCCGGCGTCCAGCGCCGCGATCTTCTGCGCCTCCTGCAGGCGCGCCGAGAGCACCAGGATGGGCGTGGCCTGGGTGGCCGGCCTGGCGCGCAGCCGCGCGATGAGCTGAACGCCGTCCAGGTCGGGCAGGCCCAGGTCCAGGATCAGCAGGCGCGGCGGGTCCAGACCCTCCAGCCGTTCCAGTTCGGCCAGGGCCTGGGCCGCGCTGCCGGCGCCGACCGGACGCAGGCCGCCGGCGCTCAGGCTGGCGGCGAGGAATTGCGCGATCGAGCGCTCGTCCTCGACCACCAGCACGCAGGGCATGCGGGACGGCTCAGGCATGGCCGGTTTCCTTCACCGCTGCGGCGGCCGGCAGCTCGATACGGAACTCGGCGCCCGGCGCGCAGCGCAGCGCCGCGATCTGCCCGCCATGCGCCTGCACGATGGTCTGGCACAGGGACAGGCCGAGCCCGGCCGCCCCCGCGTCGCCGTGGGCCGACATGGCGCCCTGGTGAAAGCGCTCGAACAGGGTCTGCGGATCGCCCTCGGGCAGGCCCGGGCCATGGTCGCGCACCGCGAGGAACAGGCCGCTGCGCGTGCGGCCGGCGCGGATCAGGACCTCGGCCTGCCCGCCGCTGTGGCGCACCGCGTTGTCCACCAGGTTCGCCAGCACCTGGGCCAGCAGGCCGGCCTCGGCCAAGATGGGGGGCAGCCGCCTGCCGACGCGCCAATGGATGCGCGCGGCCGGCCAGCGCCGGCGCAGGCGCTGCACCGCCACGCCGACGATTTCCTCCAGCGACTCCCATTGCAGCCGGATGCGGCACTGCGCCTGCGACAGGCGGGCCATCTGCAGGATGTTGTCCACCATCAGCGTCATGTCCTGGGCCTCGTCCTCGAGGTTGGCCAGCAGGCGTTCGCGCTGCACCGCGGGCATGGCGCCGCCCTGCTCGCGCAGCGCGCTGGCGCTGCCCAGGATGCCGGCCAGCGGCGTGCGCAGGTCGTGCGAGAGCGAGGCCAGCAGCGCGTTGCGCGTGGCCTCCGATTGCGCGCTGTCCTGCGCCGTGCGTGCCGCGGCGGCGGCGCGCTCGCGCTCCACCGAGAGGCCGACCTGGCGCGCCAGCGCCAGCCAGTGCGCCAGGGTCTCCGCGTCTGGCCGCGCCGCGTCCGCCAGCAGGACCTGCACCGCGCCGCCGGGCTGGGTGCCGGCGAATGGCGCGCACCACAGGGCCAGCTGCGGCCAGTCCGGGCAGCCGCGGCCGACCGGGCGCCTCTGCTCCATGGCCCAGGCCGCTGCGGCGGCGTGAAATGCCGGCCCGGCCTCGGCGCCGCCGGCCGCCTGCGGTGCAGCCAGGCACAGCAGTCCGCGGGCCTGGGCGCCCGTGCCGCGGGGCAGGGCGGGAGGTCCGCCCGGCGGGTCGTCGGCTTGCAGGAACACGGCGCAGGGCCGGCCGAGCCGGGTTGCCAGCCAGTGCGCGGCCGCCTGCGCCACGGCCCGCGGCCCCTGGCCCTCGGCCAGCTGCTCGCTGAGCTCGTGCAGCTCGCCGGCCTGGCGCGCACGGCGCTCGGCCTGTGCGCGGCGTGCGCGCAGGCTGGCGACCAGGCTGTTGATGCTGAGCGACACGGCCAGCAGGATGGCCAGCGTCAGCAGGTATTCCGGTCCGTCGACCTGGAAGCTGTGACGCGGCGGCACGAAGAAGTAATTCAGCGCCGAGACGCTGGCCACCGAGGTCAGCACCGCGGCCCAGCGCTCGAGCAGGGCGGCCGTGACCAGCACCGCGACCAGGTAGACCAGGGCCAGCGCCGCCACCGACATGTGCGCGTCCAGCCCCATGCAGACCAGCGTCGCCAGGCCCGTGGCGAGGCCGGCCAGAGCGGCCTGTGCGGCGGGCCGGCGCAGGTGGCGGGCGGCAGGGGGCGAGTCTGCGGGCTTCACGGCAGCGTCAGGGTCCAGGTCGCGCGCTCAGGCCACCAGCGGCGCCTCCTGCATGGCCTCGATCTGCTCGTGCAGCATGTCGACCTGGCCGCGCCAGTAGTCGGGGCTGCCGAACCAGGGGAAGTTGATCGGGAAGATGGGGTCGTCCCAGCGCCGCGCCAGCCAGGCGCTGTAGTGGATCAGGCGCAGGGTGCGCAGCGGCTCGATCAGCGCCAGCTCGCGCCGGTCGAATTCGCGGAACTGCTCGTAGCCGTCGAGCAGGGCGCCGAGCTGGGCCTGGCGCTGGCGGCGCTCGCCCGACAGCAGCATCCACAGGTCCTGCACCGCCGGGCCCATGCGCGCGTCGTCCAGGTCCACGAAATGCGGGCCGCCGCCGGGCAGCTCGACCGGGGTCCAGAGGATGTTGCCGGGGTGGCAGTCGCCGTGCAGGCGGATCAGGCCCTCGCCCTGGCCCGTCAGCGGCGCATGCGCGGCGATCAGGTCGATCGCGGTCTGACAGGCCTTTTCCCAGGCGCCCTGCACTTCGAACGGGATCATCTGGTGCGCGAGCAGCCATTCGCGCGGCTCGATGGCGAAACTGGCCAGGTCCAGCGCCGGCCGGGCCGCGAACGGCCGGGCAGCGCCCACGCTGTGGATGCGCGCCAGAAAGCGCCCTATCCACTCCAGCACCTCGTGGTCCTCGAGCTCGGGCGCGCGACCGCCGCGCCGCGGGCTGACGCTGAAGGCAAAGCCGCCGAACTGGTGCAGGGTACGGCCTTGCAGCACCAGCGGGCCGACCACCGGCACCTCGGCAGTCATCAGCTCGGCGGCGAAGCCGTGCTCCTCGAGGATCTGGGCCTCGCTCCAGCGGCCCGGGCGGTAGAACTTGGCCACCACGCTCTCATGGCCGGCCTGCGGCTGCTCGAGGTGGACCTGGTAGACGCGGTTTTCGTAGGAGCTCAGAGCGGTGAGCCGGCCGTCGCCGTACAGGCCCACGCCGGCCAGCGCGTCGAGCACCAGGTCGGGGGTCAGGGCGCTGTAGGGGTGGGTGGCGGACGGTGGCAGGTGGTCGGATGGCATGCCGGCATTGTCGCCGCCTCTTCCGCTTCTGCGCCGCTTCAGGCACCGTACTCTCCCAGGCGCTCGAACGGCAGCCCCTGCTTGACCAGCATCACCGTGCAGGGCGCCGCCATGGCCACGCGGATCGGCACCGTGGCCAGCAGGCGCTGCATCTGCAGCCCATGCGTGGCCGCGCCCAGGATCATCAGGCTGACCTGGTTGCCCTGGGCGTAGCGCAGCAGGGCCTGGGCCACGTCGCCGGCCTCCAGCACGTGGAAGGAGGCCTGGTGGCCGGCGAGGTCCAGCGGCTGGGCCCACTGGCGCAGCAGGGCCAGGTGCTGGCGGTGCAGGCTGGTCTCGCTGCGCGCGCTGTCGGTGGAGCTGCTGGCGCCGGGCGAGATCACCGTCACGCAGGCCAGGCGCGCGCCTGGGCGCAGGCCCAGCGAGCGCGCCACCGCCTGGCGCAGCGAGTAGAGGGTGGCGTCGCTCACGTCCTGGTGCGGCACGGCCACCATCACGATGGGCACCTCCTCGACCTGCTGCGCCGGCAGCGGGCTGGGCTGGTAATGCATGCCGGCGGCCCTGAGCCAGCGCTTGAAATGCGTGCGAAAGCCCGTGCCGCGCGTGCTGCGGCCGCGCTCGGTGACGGCCACCTGGTCCGGGTGTGTGAGGTCGAAGGCCAGCAGCGCGGCCGAGGCGTAGCGCTGCGCCGCCTCGGGCGCCAGGCAGCGCAGGATGACTTCCTGCAGCCATTCGGGCAGCTCGGGCCGGTGGCGGCGCGGCGGCGGCGGGTCCATCCACAGGCGCTGGCGCAGCCCGCCCCGGGTGGCCGGGGCGCCGAAGGGCAGCTCGCCCGTGGCCAGCTCGTACAGGATGACGCCGATCGCGAAGATGTCGCTGCGCGGGTCGCCGCGCACGCCCACCACCTGCTCGGGCGCGATCCAGGCCGGCGAGCCCACGGCCCGGCGCAGCTCCTCGGCCAGCAGGTCGGGGTAATGGGCATGGCAGGACAGACCGAAGTCCAGCAGCACGGCCTGCCCGTCGGGGCGCATCAGCACGTTGGCCGGCTTGAGGTCCAGGTGGCAGCAGTTCTGGCGGTGCAGGCTGTGCGCGGCGCGCGCCATGGCCGCGCCCAGCTGGGCCAGGGTCTGCGCATCTTCCCGCTGGCCGCGGTCCAGCCGCTGCTGCAGGGTCTCGCCCTCGAGGTACTCCATCACCAGGAAGGGCATGCGCATGAGGTCGCCGGCGGCCACGAAGCGCGGCACATGGGGGCCGCTCAGCGCCTGCAGGATCTGCAGCTCGACCTCGAAGCCCAGGATGTTCTCGGCACCGTCGCCGGCCGTCATGCGCGGGATCTTCATGGCCATCGGGAAAGGGGCGGGGCGCCCGTCCTCGAAGTCCACGTGGTAGATATGGGCCATGCCGCCCGCGTGCAGGCATTCGCCGATGACGAAGCCGTCCAGCCGCTCGCCGGGTTCGAGCAGCTTCAATGCCCCTCCCCGAGCCGTGCGGCGAAGAACTCGGGCAGGCCCGCACGGCGTATCGCCGCCGCCGCCGCCGGGTGGTCGTAGGGCACGCGGTGAAAGCTCAGCTGGGCCCGGGCCGTGTCGAAGATCGCGTACATGGCGCGCGGGTCGCCGTCGCGCGGCTGTCCTGCCGAGCCTATGGTGGCCAGCCACAGGCGGTGGCGCGGCAGCGACAAGGCCACGCCGGGCGTGGGCTCGAAGCGCATCAGCGCGCGGCCCGCGCCGCGGTAGTAGAGCGTCTGCTGGTGCACATGGCCGCCGAACACATGGCGCAGCCCGGGCCGGCCGGCCGTCGCGGCGTCCAGGCTGGCCGCGGCGCTGCGCTCGTCCTGCACGTAATGCCAGCGCGCGGGCGCGTCGGCGCTGGCATGCAGCAGCATCAGGCTGCCCTCCTCGTGCAGCAGGGGCAGGCCGGCCAGGAAGGCGCGCTGCGCCGGGCTGAGCTGGGCGTGGGTCCAGGCCGCGGTGCTGGCGCCGAGCGTGGGCCCGGCCTCATGCGGCGCCACCGCCATGGCGTCGTGGTTGCCCTGCACCACCACCGCGCCGGCCCCGGCCAGCTGCATGCACAGCTCGACCACGGCCACCGGGTCGGCGCCATAGCCCACCAGGTCGCCCAGCAGGGCGTAGCGCTGGGCGCCCTGGCCGCGCGCATGGGCCAGGCAGGCCTGGAAGGCCTGCAGGTTGGCGTGGATGTCGGACAGCAGTGCCAGCTTCATGGGGGGACTCTTGGCGCCATCCTAGCCCAGGGCGGCCTGGCTGCGCCGCTGGGTGAGGCGCCGGAATTGACCTGCGTCAATCACGGGCGGCGCCGGCCAGCGTCACAATGCCTTCATGACCTTGCACCTGCGTCCACGCAAGCGCCTGCACCGGCGGCGCCTGATGCGCCGCGGGCTGATCTATTCGCTGGTGCTGGCGCTGGCCATCCTGGGCCTGGGCGGCCTGGGCTTCTGGCTGCTGGACCCGCAGGTGGTCACGCTGGCCGACGGCCTGTGGCTGGCCTTCACGACGGCGGCCACCGTGGGCTACGGCGACCTGGTGCCGTCCAGCCACGCCTCGCGCGTGTTCGCCGTGCTGGTGGTGCTGCTGGGGCTGGCCGTGCTTTCGCTGGTCACGGCCTCGCTGGCCGCGATCTTCGTGGAGCAGGAGGTCGAGGACGAGGAGCATCAGATCGAGCGCGACCTGATGCAGGAGCTGCAGACCCTGCGCCGCGAGGTGCAGGGCCTGCGCGAGCAGGTGCGCCAGCTGCAGCGCAGGCCCTGACCGACGGCCCCTCGGGCGCTCAGGCCAGGCGGATCGTCACCTCGATGTTGCCGCGCGTGGCGTTGGAATAGGGGCAGACCTGGTGCGCGGCGTCCACCAGCTTCTGCGCCACCTCGCGCTCCACGCCGGGCAGGCTGACCACCAGCTCGGCCGCTATGCCGAAGCCCTGCGGGATCGGGCCGATGCCGACCGAGGCCGTGATCGCGGTGTCGGCCGGCACGGCCACCTTCTGCAGGCCCGCCACATGCTTGAGCGCGCCGATGAAGCAGGCCGAGTAGCCGGCGGCGAACAGCTGCTCGGGGTTGGTCGCGCCGCCCATGCCGCCGAGTTCCTTGGGCGGCGCGAGCTTGACGTCGAGCAGGCCGTCGGAGCTGACGGCGCGGCCATCGCGGCCGCCGGTGGAGGTGGCGACGGCGGTGTAGAGAACTTTGTCGAGTCGGGTGGTCATGGTTGGTCCTTGCGTGAAATGCTTCGTCGAAGCGGGTGGGGAAAAAGGGGGATGTCAGGCGGCGAGTCGGGCGCGCAGGGCCTTGACCTGCTGGGTGAGCGCCTTCAGCTCGAGCAGGCTGCAGCCGGTGGCGGCGAACACGCAGCCGGGCACCTCGGCGGCGCGGGCCTTGAGTTCGCGGCCCGCGGTCGTGAGCGTGACGTGCACGCGACGCTCGTCGTCCACGGCGCGCAGGCGGGCGATCAGGCCGGCCGCCTCCAGGCGCTTGAGCAGCGGCGTGAGCGTGCCCGAGTCCAGGCTCAGCCGCTCGCCCAGCTCCGACACCATCAGGCCGTCGCGCTCCCACAGCACCAGCATCACCAGGTACTGCGGGTAGGTCAGGCCCAGCGGCTCGAGCAGGGGCTTGTAGAGCTTGGTCATGGCCAGCGAGGCCGAATACAGCGCGAAGCACAGCTGGTTGTCCAGCAGCAGGGCTTGTTCGGCGTTGAAGCGGGGGCGTGTCATGGGTTGAATTATTTCTGGCAATTTAATTGTGTGCAATTAAATTGCCAGATGACCTTGCTCGCTGCATGGATTGCCGCGGCCTTCGGCCTCGCAATGACGGGGCAAGCGTGCCGTCATCGCGAGGCCCGCAGGGGCGTGGCGATCCAGGCCCTCATTACGTGTGTACCCTGCGCCCCGTCTTGCGCCCCAGCCGGCCGGCCGCGCCTCCTGTCGTCAGACTGTCTTGGACGGAGCCATTGAGGTTGCTTTGAAAAATTGTCCGTATAAAAAAGACAAATATAAATAAAATCTGTCTCCATGGACAGTCAATTTCGAGCAACGGTTCGCCAGAAAATCCTCGACGCCCAGGCCGCCGCATTACCGGTGCTCACGCGTCGTGATGTCTGGTTGCCGGCTGTCAAGGGCAAGGCCACGGCCGTCATCGGCATGCGGCGCGCCGGCAAGACCAGCCTGCTGTGGCAACTGCTGGCCGACCGTCACGCCGCCGGCACCCTGCGCGAGGGCTTGCTGTACTTCAGCTTCGAGGACGAGCGCTTGGCCGGCATGCAGATGCAAGACCTCGAGCTCGTGATCGAAGAGTTCTACCGCCTGCACCCAGACTGGCGCGATGCCCGGCGAGCCAGCTTTTTCCTGGACGAAATCCAGCTCGTGCCCGGTTGGGAGCTGTTCGCCCGCCGCCTGCTGGACAGCGAGAACATCGAGCTCTTCCTCTCCGGCTCCTCGGCGCGCCTGCTCTCGCGCGAAGTCGCCACCAGCATGCGCGGCCGTGCCATGGAGGCCGTGGTCACGCCCTTCAGTTTCCGCGAGGCACTGCGCCACGCCGGCCGTGAGCCCGGCAAGCCGGCCGACCGTCTGACCAAAGCCGAGCGCTCGTACGTCGACCACGCCGTCGTTGACTATCTGGTCCACGGGGGCTTCCCCGAAGCCCAAGGGCTGGATGCGCGCAACCGCTTGGAGCTGCTGCGCACTTACGTGGACGTGGTGCTGCTGCGCGACGTGGTGGAGCGCCACAACGTCAGCCAGCCGCAGGTGCTGCGCTGGCTGGTGCAGCAACTGCTTGGCAATGCCGCGGGCGCGTTCAGCATCAACAAATTCCATGCCGACCTCAAGTCGCGCGGCGTCGCCGTCGCCAAGGAAACGCTGCACCAACTGCTCGCGCACCTGGAGGACGCCTTCCTTCTATGCAGCATCGGCATTGCTACCGACTCGGTGCGCCGCCGGCAGGTCAACCCACGCAAGGTGTACCCGGTCGATACCGGCCTGATCGCGTTGTTCGACCGCTCAGGCAAACCCAACACCGGCCACGCGCTGGAAACGGTGGTGCTGCACGAGTTGCAGCGCCGCGGCGCCGAAGTGGCCTACGTGCGCACCCCGGCCGATTTCGAGGTGGACTTCCATGCCCGCATGCCCTCCGGGCAAGAACTGCTGATCCAGGCATGTGCCGATGTCGGAGCGCCCGAAACCCTGGCGCGCGAAGTGCGCGCGCTGCAGAACGCGGCCCACGATTGGCCGCGCGCCTCCATGCACCTCGTCGCCCTCGACGCGCCCAGCAAGCTCCAGTTGCCTGACGGCGTCCGGCTGCACCGTGCGGCCGACTGGCTGCTCGATACCACGGCATGACGGCCTCTCAACCGATCCAGCCACGGCATCCGCGCTGGATCGCCACGCCCCTTGCGGGGCTCGCGATGACGGCGCACTTCCCTCGTCATTGCGAGGCCGAAGGCCGTGGCGATCCAGGCGTTCAGAGAATCTGCTCGTACAAGTCCTGCCACCGCGGGTTCATGCGTTCGATCAAGTCGGTCTTGCGCTTCCTCGATCCCGCCTTGAGCTGCTTTTCACGCAGGATGGCGCCTTCCATCGTCTCGTGGCGCTCGTACCAGACCAGGGTGTGAACGCCGTACTTGCGCGTGAAGCCCTCGACCACGTCGTTCCTGTGTTGCCAGACCCAGGCCGTGAGCTGGCTGGTCACGCCGACATAGAGCGTGCCGTTGGGTCGGCTGGCGAGGATGTAGACGCAGGGCTGCTTGGTGGCGGGGGTCATGCAGGACTGACTGTTTCTGGCGGAGGGTCCATCCGGGGCATGGATTGCCGCGTCGCTGGGCGCCTCGCAATGACGTGGTGCATCTCCGCCCGTCATCGCGAGGCCCGCAGGGCCGCGGCGATCCATGGGGGTCGCCGCGCCAGGGGGCATCTGGATTGCCGCGCGCCGTGACGCTTCGCATCCCCGTCCGTCATCGCGAGCCCCGCAGGGGCGTGGCGATCCACGTCTGCCAGTGGCTCCCCGGCGGGGCGCTCAGTACGCGTACACCCCGCGCCCCGTCTTGCGGCCCAAGCGGCCGGCGGCCACCATTTCCTTCAGCAGGGGGCAGGGGCGGTACTTGCTGTCGCCGAATTCCTTGAGGTAGACCTCCATCACCGCCAGGCACACGTCCAGGCCTATCATGTCGGCCAGGGCCAGCGGGCCGATCGGCTGGTTGCAGCCCAGCTTCATGCCGGCGTCTATGTCCTCGGGCGTGGCCAAGCCCTCGGCCAGCACGAAGAAAGCCTCGTTGATCATGGGCACCAGAATGCGGTTGACCACGAAGCCGGGCGCGTTCTTCACCGTGATCGGCGTCTTGCCCAGGGCCTGGGCCAAGGCATGCACCGCGTCGTGCGTGGCGTCGCTGGTCTGCAGGCCGCGGATGATCTCCACCAGCGCCATCATGGGCACCGGGTTGAAGAAATGCATGCCGATGAAGCGGTCGGCGCGCGCGGTGACCGCCGCCAGTTGGGTGATCGAGATCGACGAGGTGTTGGAGGCGATGATCACCTCGGGCGCCAGCAGCGCGTCCAGCTGCTTGATGATCTTGAGCTTGAGCTCGTGGTTCTCGGTGGCCGCCTCGATCACCAGTTGCGCGGCCTTGAGGTCCTCGTAGCTCGTGCTGCCCTGGATGCGCGCCAGCGCCGCGTCCTTGTCGGCGGCGCTGATCTTGTCCTTCTTGAGCAGCCGGTCCAGGCTGCCGGCCACCGCGGCCAGGCCCTTGTCCACGGCGGGTTGCGTGATGTCGACCATGACGACGTTGATGCCCGAAACCGCGCAGGCCTGCGCGATGCCGTTGCCCATGGTGCCGGCGCCGATGATGCCGACGGTGGTGATTTGCTGACTCATGCGGGAAACTCCAAGAAGAAAGCCGAAGGGGACGAATGCCACGGCGCAGGCGTGCAGTGTGGACGAACGGCCCTATGTTAGCGACTGTTCTGAGCAGCAGGACGGTACGGCCAGGGCGGCCTGTTTCGCCCGGTGTTCAGAATTTCCGGTACTTCAGCATTGCCCGGCCCGCGTAGTTCAGGAAATGCCAGGAGGCGGCCAAGCGCCCCAGTCGCTCGGTGGCCCGGTAGATTTTCCAGACTTTGCTTGCGGAACGGAGCTTGTTGCGTGAGACCGACCGCGGTAGAACCCGGTAGCGCATAAGGTCTTCATTGAGCCCGCGGGCGGTCAGGCCACGCTTGAGGATGCCCAGCCAGCAGACGAAGTCGTCGTAGTAGACGTGCGTGGCCATGCGGATTTCGCCGGTCTGACGACGGTCGATGAGCACGGTGGACGTGGCGATGGCCGTGTTGCCGAGCAATCGTCGGTAGGTCAGCCGTGGCGGCACCTGAATGAAGTGGCCGGTGCGTGCCCCATCAACATTGATGCGCCGGTAGCCGGTATAGGTGAGTGCGGCGCCATGCCGCTCTGCGAACGCGATTGATCGCTCCAGCTTATCGGGGAGCCACAGGTCGTCGCTGTCGAGAAATGCGATCCACCGGCCCCGTGCCTCGGACAGCGCGGCATTGCGGGCGCCCGCTGGGCCTGAGTTGACGGGCAGCGCGATCAATCGGATGCGAGGATCCCGTCGTGCCCAGTCGGCGATGACGGCGCGCGTGTCGTCGGGCGAGCAGTCGTCGGCGATCAACATTTCCCAGTGGGGGTAGGACTGGGCAAGCACCGATTCGATCGTGGCGGATACGTAGCTCGCTGCCCGGTAGGCCGGTGTGATGATCGATACCAGCTCGTCGTTCATTTGCGAACCGAAAAAATCACGCACAGCGCACCGACGCTGCCAAGCGCCTGCGGCGCCACGACATGACTGCAGTACACATGGTCCACCGCAGGGCCAAAGAAACCCAGGATTTCCTCGCAGGATCCAATCCGTGCCTTCGCGCCGGGAAGGTAGCCGACTTCGGCGATCACCTGTTCCTGGCTCTGGGGGCTGTATTCGACACCGACGGCCACGATGCCGCCTGGCCGGGTGATCCGTATCATCTCGCGTGCGGCCCGCGCCGGGTCCTCGCTGTAGGCCAGCACCCATCCCAGCACGACAGCGTCGAACTGGTTGTCGACGTACTTGGTTTCGTGCATGTCACCCAACTGGATCTTGGGTGAATAGGAGATCAGGTCCAGCCCGGAAATCTGTTCCCAGGAGAAGCCGTGCGCGGCCAGGTTCATCAGCTCGCCCTCGGTCCTCGGTCCCACCGACAGCACGCGCGCATCGACCGGCAAGGCTTCGATCACGGACAAAGGCCGCACCAGCAGATGGGAGCGGTTCACTGCGAGGTCACGCAGGCCCTTGAGGTTGTGGGAGATGGTGTTGTCGGCCACGGCAGCGTCCGCCGTGCCGGGCAGGCTCAGCGTTCTGAGTCGTCCCAGGACCTTGACGAACCAGAGAAAGCGTAGCGCGACGACCCCGTAACGGACCAGGTCGACCAGGAGCAGCTGGTCCAGCGTGTGGCGCAGGAGGCCCTTGTGTCTGCGGATCAGGCTGGGATTGGGCATGGGAAATCAGTAGTTGGGCAGCGCCGTCGACGCGGCATGGGATCGGTGCAGGATGCGCCACGCCATGGCCGCGCTGCACAGGTAGTGCCCCGAGGCGAGCAGGACGGCGAGCATACCGTAGATGGCCAGATCCGAATGCTGGCTCCGGTAGCCAGACAAATAAAGCATCCAGACGGCCACGCCGATCGTGAGGACCAGACCGTCCAGCACCAGAAGCCGAATTTCATGGCCGGAGATCATGAGGAAACTCGACCAGAAGTCTGAAACACGCAGCACGGCGATGCTGAAAAAAAGCGTCAGGAGCCCGGTCGAGGCCCGGTAGTCGGGAAACCACCAGTCGATGGCGTGACCTGCGGCGACCAGCCCCGGGATCGCCAGGACCAGGCCTCCTGCCAATGTGGCGATCGACAGCGCCGCGCACAGGCGGAAGGCGACGCGTGGGCCGGCCGTGGCGCAGCGGCGCGACAGCATCGGGTAGACCGATGCATTGATCATGCTCTGCACGGATTGAGCGACTGTCAGAACGATGGCGGCGAAAGCGTAGAGTGCAAATCGGTCAGGCGCCAAGGCTTCGGCGGCAGCCCAGCGATCGGCATTGACGTGAAGGAAACCGACCACCGAAACCAGGAGCAGGACAAGCGCGGTACGCCAGCGAATCTGGCCGAGACGACGCAGCGAAACCGCCACGATCCCGGCAAACGGAACGCGGGTTTCTCTGACGATCCGGCCCAGCGTGGCGTGCGACAGCGCGATCGACACCGCTGCTTCGGCCAGCAGCGCCATCACCGCCGAGCCGGTCAGGTCGGCGACCACCAGGCTGGTGACCAGAATGCTTGCGGCGCGCCAGAAGTTCTGAAAAGCGTAGCGCAAAGGCTCGCCGCGGCTGCGGCTTTCAACGGTGACGAGCAGAAACGCCTGCTGCGAAAGGCCGTGGACAATGCCCACTGTGACGGCCACTGACGGCAGTCCCGCGACCGACACGACAAAACTGCCGGAAAGCACGCCGACAGCGGCGCAAGCCAGTGCCACGAGGAGGCACTGCAGCAGCAGCACCAGGGCCGCGCGCGAGCGATGCCGCATCAGCATCACGGGCATGTCGCGCTGCAACATGGATTGCAGCCCCAGGCAGCCGAGCATGCAGAAAGTCCCGGACACGAGAAGGCCTGCGCTGTAAGTGCCGAACCCCGCGACGTCCAGGACTCTCGCCATGGCCAGGATGCGCAGCATCATCAATCCCATGGCGGTAGCCAGCAGGGGCAGATACCACAGCTGCTTCAGACGCCGCGCCGTCAGGATCTCTCGCAGCACCATCATCGGCTTGCCGGCTCAGAGCGGCAGAAGGGCGAGCTGGTCTGCTTCCCGCCTGTCATGCATGGTCCCGTAGTCGAACAGCGCAAACTGGATCTGAAGCAGCAGCCGCGGGGCGCGAACGGGGGTTTGCCCCTTGTGGATGCACAAGGTGTTCTCCGCGAAGCCGGTACCGGCCGGGCCGCAGATTTCGCGAATGGCCTCGGCCGGGTAGGCGGCCTGCACCTCGCCGTCGCTGTAGCGGCGAATCACCCACCGGTCGGCAAAGCTGCGCGCAGGCGGCCGCTGGTGCGATCCCAGCACGCAGACATGGGCACCGTCACCCGGCTCGACGTCGGTCAGGTAGAAAAAGAACTTGAAGAACCTGAAATCGTCGACATCGCGGTGGAACAGTTGGGCGTGCAGGTCGCGGTCCTCGTCCGTGGCATCGACCGGGAAGGTCCACCAGAGATTCACGCCCACGAGCGTGGGCACAGACCCGAGGTAGCGGCCGGCGATCCAGTGCAGCAGCGGGTCCCGCTCCAGCCGGGCAACCGCCGGGCAGCCCTGGGCCGCATTGAAGTACTGCGCCAACAGGATAGGCTTGCCGAGGCACTGCTCGGCCTGCTCCCGCTGCTCGAGTGCGAACCCCTTTCCGGCATCGCGGTCGGCGTAGCACGGCGTCTGACGGGCATAGCCCAAGATGGCGTCGACCATGTCGGGCGGCAGGTGCAGGCCGAAGGCCGCCCCCTCGCTGTGCAGGGCTTGCACGAAGCGCTCGCGGTCCAAGTCCCTGAAGACCGATCGGTCGATCTCCGCCTCACGGGCCTGAAGTGCCCCGGGCAGGCGCGCCGCATGCAGCGCTTGGCGCCCCGCGGCAATCGCGGTTCGGACAGCCTGAAAACGGGCGGCGCCACGCATCAGCGTGTAGCCGGGCGCTTCGGACATGCCGCGAACGAGGGTCTTGAGCAGGGGCATGGTTCGGACAGAGGTGGGGGTGCGCTTATCGGTCGCCGACAGGCATCCAGGCCCGGATGGTATCAATCGGGCGGAACATCCAGCGGCGCCGCACCGCTTGTCGTTCCCCGGCCTCGGGCAAGGCCCGATCGGCCGCGAAGGCGGTCCACTCCCGGCGGGCAATGGCGTCAAGCACCTGGTCTTCGGCCGAGTTGTCGCTTGCGAACCCGGCGTCGTCGGTCTCCAGCACGCCGGTGCGCAGCAGCCTGGTCAGGCGGCCCGGGTCGGCGCCGGCCAGGTAGTGGTAGCGGCTGCTCGACTCGGCGCGTACAAAGGCGGCGTACTGCGCGACGCGGCGCGCCATCGTGTAGCCGAAGCGCAGGGCCTTGCGGCTGATGTCCCGGCTCAGCGTGGCACGCGCTTCGGGATCGAGGTCGGCGTGCAGCCGGGCCTGCGACAGCGCCTGGGGTGAGCTTGCGTCGGTGCGGAAGCCGGCGCGCTGGTAGATCGAGGGCGCGGTGGCGATCACCTGTTTGCCGAGGACGCCGGCCTCGAAGGCCGCGCTGCCGCTGGCCAGGACGATCGCGTCCGATTGGGCGATCAGGCTCATGGTGCTGGCGGAGTCGGTGCTCGCGATCACATGGATGCCCCTGGCGCGGGCCCAGTCCGTGTAATAGCGTTCCGCCAACTGGCCGTCGGCCTTGCCGATCTTCTCGCCCCAGTTCGGATGGCAGCGCAGCACCAGGTCGGCCGGTTTCAGGCCGAAATGCGCCATCACGGCCTCGTAGGCCGCCACCGGCTCGGGCCAGTCACTCTCCCAGTCCGGGTGCCCCCACATTTCGTTGCGGCTGCCCGGCAGCAGCAGCACGCGCCGCCGCGCGTCGGCGACCGGCCAGTCGGTCGCCGACGCGCCCGTGTTGTAGGCCCGCCATTCGGTCTGGTTGCGGCCTGTGAAGCGGGCGGCGACATAGGCTGCCGCCTGGCGGGCCTGAGGTTCCGTCAGCGGGTGCTGGCTCCAGGTGCCGACGAGGGCATCCACCGCATGCAGGCCGAGGCAGTTTTCCTCCGGCAGCAGTTGCAGGCCATCGCCGAACCAGGTGCGCTCGACGCTCACGACGCGGATGCCGGCATCGCGCGCGGCCTCGAAAATGGCCCGCGTCGCGTCCATGCGGCCGTTGAACACGCAGACTGCGTCGAGCTTCTCGAGCCGGATCCAGTTGCGGGCGGCGCGGTAGGCGCGCTCGACCGAGGGGGCGAGCCGTTCGTTGAGGGCGCGAAACGCCGGGCTGGCGAAGTCCTCGTCCGACTCGAAACGCCCCAGCGTGCTGGCGCTGGACAGCGGCCACTGCGCGGCAGCCGCAGGCAGGTCGATGGCTGGCTCTTGCAACGCACCGATCGAGGATACGCCCGCAGAGGCATAGGAGCGCAGCCCGCCGGCCCGGCAGGCCAGGCACTCCTGCCAGTCCGGCCGCAGGTCGCGCAGTTCGCGCGTGTAGCAGTGCGGCAGGTCGGCGTCGCAGGTCAGGAAGAAGCAGGCGTGCCCATCCTGCCGCGCGAGCATCGAGAGGTAATGCAGGTGCTCCACATGCGGCCGCCATGCGTAGATGCTGGCAAAGCCGATGCGCAAGGGCTGGCCGGCGTTGCTCAAGTGATCAGGTCCCATGACAGCGGCGTGCCGGCCGGCACGTCCCGGTTGACCCGCTTGCCCAGCAGCGTGTCGTAGTACTTCGGCGGCAGGCCGAAGCCGGGGCGCACGATGCGCAGGCTCTGGCGCGTGAACGCGTCGCCCGCCTTCATGTCCTGGGCGACATAGAGCGAGCGCCGGAAGGCCAGCGATTTCATCTCGGCGGCTGTGGGTCCATAGTGCACTTGGCCCACAGCCTGCCAGGCCCGCTCGGTTTCCTCGCGCAGCTGTCGCAATTCATGTGGCTCCATCGAGAAGGCCGAGTCCACGCCTCCATCGGCACGGCGCAGTGTGAAGTGCTTCTCGATCACGGTCGCGCCCAGTGCCGTGGCCGCCACCGAGACACCGCAGCCCATGGTGTGGTCCGACAGGCCGACCTCGCAGCCGAACAGAGTGCGCATGTGCGGGATGGTCGCGATATGGGTGTTCTCAGGCGTGGCCGGGTAGGTGCTGGTGCACTTGAGCAGCACCAGGTCGCGGCAGCCGGCCTCGCGTGCGGCGCGCACGGTTTCGTCGATCTCGCCCGCCGTGGCCATGCCGGTCGAAATGATCATGGGTTTGCCGGTGGCGGCCACGCGGCGGATCAGCGGCAGGTCGGTGTTCTCGAACGAGGCGATCTTGTAGGCCGGCACGCCCAGCGACTCGAGGAAGTCGACAGCGCTGTCGTCGAACGGCGTGCTGAAGCAGTGCATGCCGTGCGAGGTCGCGCGCGCCATGATGGGGCCGTGCCATTCCCAGGGGGTGTGGGCCTCCTCGTATAGCTCATAAAGTTGCCGGCCGGCCCAGAGGCTCTTGGGGTCGTCGATCACGAAGCCGGGCATGCGCAGGTTCAGCGTCATGGTCTCGGCGGTGTAGGTCTGCAGCTTGATCGCGTCGGCGCCATGCGCAGCGGCCGCGTCCACGATCTCCAGAGCGCGGTCCAGCGACTGGTTGTGGTTGCCGGACATTTCGGCGATCAGGTAGGGTCTGTGGCCGGGGCCGATTTCGCGGTCGAGAATCTTCATGGGAGGACGGCGGTGGAGGTCGGCGCCGAGCCGACGGTCTTCTGATACTGCAGCGGGCCACCATGGTAGCCGCAGGCCTCGAACAGGCGCTGCGAGGCGGTGTTGCCCTGAACGACGCTGGCCTCGACGACAAAGCCGGTGCCGAGGCGGTCGCGCATCTGGTGTTCGCCAGCGGTCAGCAGGCGTGTGCCCAGACCCAGGCCCTGAAGGTCGGGATCCAGGTAAAGTGATACTTCAAGGCGGTTGGAAGCGAGACGATCGAAGCGGATGCTGCCCACCGACTGCCGTCCCACCTGGGCAACGAATAGCCAGCGGTCGTCTGCGGCCAGCACACCCTGCAGCCAGTCTCTGTGGGCGGCGAAGGCTATGGAGTCGGTGTTGCCAGATACCGCCCGCACGGCGGGATGGTTGCGCCAGGCGTGCAACTGCAGTGCGTCTTCGGCGGTCCCCGGCCGCAGGCTCAGTGAGTCACGCAGCAGGCTCAAGGCGACGCGTTCAGCACCACGACCGTCGACCAGGGTCGACGCTCGCTCGCTCAGGGCCCGACGCACGAGCGGATCGTGCAGCAGGGCAGGCAGAACCTGCGACAGCGGTGCAAGGTTCTGGTTGCCTGCATCGGTGTCGAGTCGCGCCGCACGCAGGGCGCCCAGCTGGTCCAGTGCTCGCACGACGACCGACTGGTTGGCCGCCAGGACCAGGCCGATCGTGGGCGCGCCGATGCAGCATCGTTCCCAGGTGGCTCCGCCGCCGGCGCCGATCTGCAGGTCGTGCCGCGCGAAGAACGCAGCCAGGTCCGGCGCGTCAAGCGAGAGCGTCGTGGCAGGGGAGGCGGCACAGGCCGCGCGCAACTCGGCGAGTTGCGGGTTGGCCGAGGTAGACGCCACCTCGATCGGCCCGCGAAAGCCACTCTCCCGGCAGACTTGGAGTACCCGGGCAGACGCGCCGCCGGGGTCGGTGCCACCCGTGAAAATGCCCAGGCTGCGCATCTCGGATTGGAACCGGTAGCGCGGCGCTTCGCGGTACGCAGACGACAGCAATGCAAAACGGGGCCCTGCGAGCCAGAGCGGCTCTCGCCGCAGCCTCTGTGCGTACTTCGCACGGTGGTCGGCATCCCAGTTGTGGTCGAGCAGCGCATCGGCGTCCAGCGCTCGGTCTGCGGTGTCATCGATCACCAGCACGCGGCACGCCAGGCCTTGTCGCACCGCGTCGTGCCACTGCGCGTCGAACGCATAGTGGTCCACCACGAGCCAGTCGGGTGCGGCACCGCGCAAGGCGACGACGGTCTCGTGTGCATCTCGTGTCTGGCTCACGCCGGCCCAGGCGTGATGCGGGGGTTGGTCGCGGGCCGGTTCGGTCGTGGTCCAAGGTGCGGGGGCGTCCAGCCACACGACGGGGCAGGGAGCAGCGCCCAGCAGTTGGGACGCTACACCATCGAGTCGGCGTGTGACCAAGCTGAGCTCGGCGCCTTGTTCCAGCAGGGCCTGTGCCAAAGACAGGCAGCGACGCAGGTGGCCGGTGCCCATCGCCGCCGAGGCATCGACGCGCAAAGCCACGCGTGGAACCTCGCGCATGGTCATTGGCCTCCGTTAGGCACAAAAGCCCGGCGTACCGGCACGCCTGCGGCGGCCAGCGCGGCCTTGGCGCCGGCCGGGGTCTGCTCTGTGAAATGGAAGATGCTTGCCGCCGCCACGGCCGAGGCGCCGGCCTGCGTCACGGCGTCGACCATATGCTGGTAATTGCCCGCGCCGCCCGATGCGATCACCGGGATTTGGACCGCACGCACCACCGATTCGACCAGCGCCAGGTCGTAACCCTGCATCGTGCCGTCGCGCTCGATGGAAGTGATGAGTATCTCGCCCGCGCCGCGGTCTTCGAGCTCGCGCGCCAAGGCCGTCACTTCGCGGTTGGTGGCCTCCTTGCCGGCATGGCTAAAGCACGCCCAGCCGCCACCCTCCTGCGCGCGCACGTCGATGCTGGCCACCACGCACTGCGCACCGTGGCGCTTGGCAATGTCCGTCACGAGTTCGGGGCGGGTGTAGATGGCAGTGTTGACGCTGACTTTGTCGGCGCCGGCACGCAGCAGGCGCTGCACCTGCTCGATGCGGGTGATGCCACCGCCCACGGTCAGCGGCACGAAGCAGTCTTGGCCGAACTCGTCGATGGATTCGAAGTCCGGGTCGTCTTCGGACTGATGGGCGACGATGTCGACCAGCACAAGCTCATCGACCTCGCGCTGGTTGTAGACCTTGATGGCGGGCAGAACCGGGCCGACTCGCCGCCAACTGTCAAAACCCACGCCCTTGACCAGGCCGAACTGCTTCCACAGCAATGTTGGGATGACGCGCACCTTCAGCATGACGGCCCTGAGATGAAGTTGCGCAACAGGCGAAAGCCCGCGCGCGAGCTTTTTTCGGGATGGAACTGCGTGCCCCAGACGCGGCCACGCCGCACGGCGGCCGTGACCGAGACGCCGTAATCGGCGGTCGCCAGCACATCGGAAGGGTCCTGCGGCACGAAGGCATAGCTATGTACGAAGTAAAAATCGGTGCCGTCTGGAATACCGTCAAACAGACCACCGGTCTCAGATGCGCGGGTGACGCCGTTCCAGCCCACGTGAGGCACGCGCAGCGTGCAGCCCAGAGTGCGCAGGTGCTCCACGCGACCGGGTACGAATCCGAGACCCGGCGTGCCCTGACCGTCGTCGCTGCCTTCCATGCTGGCGTCGGCCAGCAGTTGCATGCCCACGCACACGCCTAGCAGGGGCCGGCCATAGCCCAGCACTTCGTCGCGCAGGGCGGTGGGCCAGCCGCCGGCTTCGAGCAGGCGCGCGCAATCGGCGAAGTTGCCCACGCCAGGCAGGATCAGGCAGTCCACCGCGTGCAAGTCAAGCGCGCGGTTGACCAGCACCGGCGCCACTCGCAGCTCTTCGAGCGCGCGCAGCACCGAGCCCAGGTTGCCCACGCCGTAGTCGATCACACCCACACGCATGACGGTCTCATACGTTGTCGTAGTTGATCTTGGTCAGATTGCCGTCGTGGTCCTTGAGCAAGGCGCCGCTGACGTCGCGCTTGAAGATCTTCTTGTTGGTGAACTTGTCGCAGATGCGGATGAACTCTTCTTCGGCCATGTCCAGAGGGCGCAGGATGTCCTTCAAGGGCTTGCCCAGATATTCCCAGGGGAACAGGCCATCGAGCCGTCTTACGGCTTCCAGGCCGTCCTGGCGTGTCAGGCGGCCGCGGCGTATATGCAGACAGGCCAGATCGGTGGCGCGACCGAAACCAAACTTCAGGAACTTGAAGTAATCGTGGATGCCGGTCTGGTGGTTGTCCAGGTTCTCGTAATTGACCATCGAGCCCTCGACCACCTTGTCGTAGGTGTGAAAGCCGTTGGCCTGGGCGATCAGCGTGTTGGACAGGCCATCCCAGGGAATGTAGTGGCCGAGAAACAGGCCGGTCACCCCCACGCGAGCGAGCTCTTCGTCGGTGGGGTAGGTGTAGTGGATCAGGTGCTTGGCCTCGATGCCGTCCAAGCCAATCAGGTCCGACACGCGCATGCCCAGCAGCCCACCGAACTCCTCGAGCCAGCGGCGGTTGAGCACATTGTTGTCGGCAGCGGCAGCCGGGCCGCCGTATTCGTTTTGCGAGTTTTCGCCCCAGACGATCAGCGGCACGTTGAACTGCACGGCCGCGCGCACGGGGATGGTGAAGATGCCCACGTGCTCGGGCCAGGAGATGTCGCCCACCTGGGTCAGTCCCAAGCGGTTGAGCTTGGCACGCACCAGCGGGTTGGGCGAGACCTCGACATGGTCCACGCCGAGGCGCTTGAGGTTCTCGATGTTCCGGCGGCCCAGCGGCGAGAGGTCGCAGGTCGAGGAGGTGACGCACAGCGGGTTCAGGCCCAGCTGCAGCATGCGCACCACCTGGTAGGTGCTGTCCTTGCCGCCGCTGACCGGCACGATGCAATCCCAGTTGCTGCCGTCGCGGTGGCGATACTTTTCCAGCACCTGGAGCAGTTCCTGGTAGCGGGCGTCCCAGTCCACTTCGGTGCGCTTTTCATAGCTGCGACAGGCGTTGCACACGCCGTGTTCGTCCAGGTGCAGGTCCGGCTTGGTGTCCGGCATCACGCAGTGTTTGCAATAGGTCAGCATGGCGGATGATCCCTTGGGGCGTTCAGCGTTTTTCCATCAGGAACCAAGTGATGTCGTCCTGGGGGAAGTTGGGGTCTCGGCGGTAGGCGAAGCCGTAGTCGATCAGCTGGAGCTGCGGGTGACGGTCCATGATTTCGCCGGCAAAGTCGCGCTTGAACAGGCGGTCGCTGTGGCCGCGGTAGGGAATGGCTACCGGCGCGGGGTTGTAGTACTCGGCCACCAGCAGGTAGCGGCTGGTGGCGGCCGCCAGCTTGTCGTATACCTGCGGCAGCGCCTCGGGGTTGATGTGGATAAGCACACCCTTGATGAGGGTGAGGTCCCAGCAACGCTCGGGTGTGAAGTCGAGGATGGATGCGTGGTGCACGTGGGCGGGCGGGATCACCTCGCCCAGCTGCTTCGCGGCGTCGGCGTTGATCTCGATGCCGTGCATGTCGATTGCGGGGTGCAGCAGCTTGAGCGCCTTGAGGTTCATGCCGATGTTGGCGCCGAACTCGATGCAGCTCCGAACGCCCCGCGCAGCGCGCAGCGCCTTGGCGAAGAAGTCAAGGTTGGACGCCAGCAGGGCGTCGCCCTGATTGCGCTGGATGTATTCGGCACCAAATTCGCCGGCCCAGAAGGCTTCCTGTTCGGTCTTGAAGGTCATGGGGTCTGCTCCGCGGAAGTGGGTGTGTCGGGTCGGGCCTGCTTTTGTTCGATGTGCTGGTTGATACGCATCCAGTCAGGGTGCGCTTCCATGATTGCCAGCACGTCGGCCAAGGCGAAGCGGGGCTGGGTCGGGTGCAGCGTCTCGAACAGGCGGCGCACCAGCTCGTAGTCTTCAGCCGTGTCCACCGTCCAGCGCTGTGCGCTGAGGTTCTCAGAGCTCTCGACGTTGCGCAGCCGGTAGCGCTCGGGATGCCAGTAGATGAAAGGGGTGACATGTTCGCGTTCGCTGGCCTGCGTGGCCTCGGCCTGCGCCTCGCGCAGGGCCGCGGCCGAAAACACCTCCACCGCCATGCCGTAGGGCCAGGTCGGGGGCAGCATGTTGGAGACATAGTCGCAGCCGCCCTCGAGGTAAGTGGCGATCAATTGGTCTACCAGCGCCGGGTCGATCAGCGGGCAGTCGGAAGTGATGCGTACCACCACGTCGGCGTCGTTCAGGCGGGCTGCGTCGGCGTAGCGCGAGAGCACGTCGAACTCGCTACCGCGGTGGCAGGGCACGCCCAACTGCTCGCACAGGGCGGCAATCGGATCATCGGTGGTATTGGTGGTGGTGGCAACGACGACGGCATCGGCCTGCTTCACCCTGCGCAGCCGCTCGATCAGGCGCATGAGCATGGGCTGGCCTGCCAGTAGCAGCAGCACCTTGCCTGGCAGCCGGGTCGAGGTCATGCGCGCTTGGACGACGATGACGGTCTTCATACTTGGAGCGCCTGCTTCAGGGCCGCTGCCACCGAATCCTGCTGTCCCTCGGTCAGCGCCGGGAACAAGGGCAGCGAGAGCGCCCGCGCGTAGTAGGCCTCGGCAGCCGGAAAATCGCCGCGCCGGAATCCGAGGTCCGCATAGTAGGGCTGCGTGTGGATAGGGATGTAGTGGACACTGACGCCGATCTGCGCGGCGCGCATCGCCTGGAAAACCTCGGCCCGGGTGCGCTGCGTGCGGGCGGTGTCGATCTCGATGGCGTAGAGATGCCAGGCGGATTCACGGTCGGCGAGCCGGATCGGGCGGATCAGCGCAAGGCCGTCGAGCAGATCGTCGTAGCGGTCCGCCAGAGCGACGCGTTGCGCATGCAGGGCGTCGAGGCGCCCGAGCTGCGACAGCCCCAGCGCCGCCTGCACGTCCGTCATGCGGTAGTTGAAACCGAGAGCCTGCTGTTCGTAGACCCAGGGACCTTCGGGTGGTGCGTGCAGTTCCGAAGCCTCCCGCACCATGCCATGCGAGCGCAGCCGGCGCAGCTGGCGCGCCAGCTCGTCGTCGTTGCTCGTGACCATGCCGCCTTCGGCCGTCGTCACGATCTTGACGGCGTGAAAGCTGAACACCGTGGCATCGGCCCAGGCGCTGCCGACCGGCCGGTGCTGGTAGCTGGCCCCGGTGGCGTGCGAGGCGTCTTCGAGGATCCGGAATCCATAGGCATCGGCCAGTTCGCGCAGCTCGCGCAGCTCGCAGGGCAGACCCGCGAAATCAACGGGGATCACGATGGCCGGTAGCGTGTTCGTGGCCTTTGCTCGTTCGAGCTTGCGCGCCAGTTCCGTGACGGACAGGTTGCGCGTTCGCGGGTCGATGTCGACGAAATCCACCGTGGCGCCGCAGTAGAGGGCGCAGTTGGCCGAAGCCAGGAAGCTGTTGGGGCTGGTCCAGACCCGTTTGCCGGGGCCGGCGCCCAGCGCCAGACAGGCGATGTGCAGTCCCGCCGTGGCATTGGAGACCGCCACCGCATGCCGGGTCTGGTGCCGCTCGGCAAAGGCCTGCTCGAACGCAGGCACGGCCGGGCCCTGGGTCAGGTACTCGGAGCGCAGCACCGCGTTGACCGCGGCGATGTCGTCGTCGGTGATGTTCTGACAGCTGTACGGGATGAACGACATGGTGGGCCAGGCCAGGGGTTCAATCGGCCTGCTGTTTGGCGACATGTTCCTCGATCAGCGCGCGCAGTTGCTCCACCGTGAGGAAGTCGGGATTGGTGCCGCTGTTGTAGGCGAAGCCCGGCTCGACACGGCGCGCCCCGGTGTCGCGGCAGTAGTCGTCGATGCTGTAGTCTGTACCTGGCGGCAGAATCGCGTAATAGCGCCCCAGGTCCACCGTGTTGAGGCTGTCGCTGGCGGTGATCATTTCCTCGTGGATCTTTTCGCCGGGCCGGATGCCGACCTGTTCCTGCCGGCACTCGGGCGCGACGGCTTGGGCGACGTCCGTGATGCGGTACGAGGGAATCTTGGGCACGAGGATCTCGCCGCCCCGGCTGTTCTCGATCGACCAGAGCACCATGTCGACGCCGTCCTGCAGCGAGATGTTGAACCGGGTCATCTGCGGGTCGGTGATCGGCAGCGCGCCGGTCTTGCGCCGGCCCAGGAAGAACGGGATCACCGATCCGCGGCTTCCCATGACGTTGCCGTAGCGCACCACGCTGAACCGGATGTCGCGCGCGCCCTTGATGTTGTTGGCGGCCACGAAAAGCTTGTCGGAGCACAGCTTGGTGGCGCCGTAGAGGTTGACGGGCGCGGCCGCCTTGTCGGTGGACAGGGCGACCACGCGCTGCACGCCCGCGTCAAGGCAGGCTTCGATGAGGTTCTGCGCGCCCAGCACATTGGTCTTGATGCACTCGAAGGGGTTGTACTCGGCGGCAGGCACCTGCTTCAGGGCCGCCGCATGCACCACGATGTCCACGCCTTCCAGGGCGCGGCGAAGACGCGGCTCGTCGCGGATGTCGCCGATGAAGTAGCGCAGGCACGGGTGATCGCGGTCCGAGAACGTCTGGGACATCTCGAACTGCTTCAGCTCGTCCCTCGAATAGATGACGAGGCGCCTGATGTCCGGGTAGCGCTCCAGCACGGTCTTGACGAAGGCCTTGCCGAACGAGCCGGTGCCACCGGTGATGAGTATCGATTTAAGGGACAGCATGGCTACTGTTTGATGGTGTGCATTGGACGGGGAAGCGATGGGCGCGGGGCGGTGTGCGTTTCATGTGGCCGGCGCATTCATTCTCAGGCATGCCTGCGCAAGTACTCGATCGTATGCCGAAGTCCTGCCTCCAGGGGGACGGCAGGTCGCCAGCCAAGCTTCTGCTCCGCCTGCGTAATGTCCGGCCGGCGTTGCCTGGGGTCGTCCTGCGGCAGCGGCTTGAAGGCCAGCCGGCTCCTGGCGCCGGTGAGCGCCTGCACCTTCTGCGCGAGTTCCAGCATGGAGAATTCGCCGGGGTTGCCCAGGTTGATGGGGCCTGTGACGCCATCGTCCGAGTCCATGAGCCGGATGAAGCCCTCGATCAGGTCATCCACATAGCAAAAGCTGCGCGTTTGGGAGCCGTCGCCGTAAATGGTCAGGTCCTGCCCGCGCAAGGCTTGCACGATGAAGTTGCTCACCACCCGCCCGTCGTTGGGGTCCATGCGGGGGCCGTAGGTGTTGAAGATGCGCGCCACCTTGATGCGAACGCCGTGCTGGCGCTGGTAGTCGAAAAACAAGGTTTCAGCCGCGCGCTTGCCTTCGTCGTAGCAGCTGCGGATGCCGATGGGATTGACGTTGCCCCAGTAGCTCTCGGGCTGGGGATGCACCGACGGGTCGCCATACACCTCGGAAGTGGACGCCTGGAAAATCTTGGCGCCTTGCGCCTTGGCCATCTCCAGCAGGTTCAGAGCGCCCAGTACCGATGTTTTCATCGTGTGGATGGGGTCGTGCTGGTAGCGGGGGGGCGAGGCCGGGCATGCCAGGTTGTAGATTTCGTCGACCGCGACGCCCGTCAGCGGCTGTGTCACATCGTGCCGGATGAGCGTGAAGGCCGGGTTGGCGCGCAGATGCGCGATGTTTTCTTCACGGCCGGTGAAGAAGTTGTCCAGGCACAGCACGGCGTGGCCCTGGTTCAGAAGCTTTTCGCACAGGTGCGAGCCGAGAAAGCCTGCTCCGCCGGTCACCAGTATCTTTTTCACGAGCATGCCCCGCGATCCTTCAGCGGCGGCCCACGCCGACATACTCGAAGCCCAGTTCCTTGAGGTCGGTCATGGGCAGATGATTCCGGCCATCGAACACCAGGGGCTGCTTGAGCGCCGCTTTGACGGCGGCAAAGTCGGCCGCCTTGTACTCGCTCCACTCCGTCACCAGCGCCAGCGCGTCGGCGCCCGCCACGGCATCCATGGCGTGGTCGGCAATGCGCAATTGTCCCTGGTGAATCAGGTCGGCGAACACGGTGCCGGCCATTTCGCCAGCCGCCGGGTCGTGTGCCACGACCTTGGCGCCGGCACCGACCAGCGCACGAATCAGCTCGATGGACGAAGCCTCGCGCATGTCATCGGTTTCAGGCTTGAAGGCCAGGCCCCACACGGCAAACAGCCGCCCATGCAGACTGTGGCCCAGGCGCACCGCGATGTTCTGGAACATGTGCTGCTTCTGCTTCTTGTTGCGCGCTTCCACGGCGTTCAGCACCAGCGGCTCCACCCCCACGCTCTGTGCGATGCGGGCGAGCGCCTGCACATCCTTGGGGAAGCATGAGCCGCCGTAACCGCAGCCGGGCTTGAGGAATGCGGCTCCGATGCGCGCGTCGGCCCCGACGCCGCGGCGTACCTGTTCCACGTCGATGCCGAAGCGGTCGCACACGCCGGCAATCTCGTTCATGAACGAGATGCGCGTGGCCAGCATGGCGTTGGAAGCGTACTTGATCAGCTCGGCCTCTTTGACGCCCACCACCATCAGCTGCTCGGGGCGCTGGACAAAAGGCGAGTACAGCGCGCACAGCTGCGCCTGCACCGAGGCGCTGTCCGTGCCGATCACGATGCGGTCGGGGTTGAAGAAGTCGTCCAGGGCCGAACCTTCCCTCAGGAATTCGGGGTTGCTCGCAACTTCGAAGTCGATGAAGGTCTTGCGCTGGAACAGTTGCCAGGCAATTTCGCCCCTGACCACATCGGCGGTGCCCACGGGCACGGTCGATTTGTTGATGACGATCGCCGGCTGCTTGAGCTCCTGTCCGATCTCGCGTGCCACGGACTGCACATGCTTGAGGTCGGCCGAGCCGTCTTCGCCCTGCGGCGTGCCTACCGCGATGAAGATCAGCGTGCGCGGGTTGTCGGCGCTGGCCGGCAACTCCGCCAAGCCCTGGCCCAGAAAACCGGCGAACGAAAGCCGGCCTGCGGCCACGGCCTCATGCACGAGCTTGTCCAGCTGGGGTTCGTGGATGGGAATCACGCCCTTGGCCAGCTTGTCGAGCTTGGACTGATCCCTGTCCACGCAGACGACGCGGTTGCCTTTGGCCGCCAGGCAGGCTCCGGTGACCAAGCCGACATAGCCTGTTCCTACGACGACGATGTTCATGGAGGATTCCCTGGGGTATTGCTGTGCTTGCTTGATCGAGATCGAATCGGTCGCGGGCTGCGCGTCATCGGGATTCAAGCAAATAATTTACCGCACGCCAAAACCGTTCAGCACGATGCGCAGGGTCTTGTAGGCGATCAGCAGATCCAAGGCCATGGAGTAGTGCGCCACGTAATAGAGATCGTAGCTGAGCTTGACGATGGTTTTTTCTTCGCTGTCGGCATAGCCCTGCTGCACCTGGGCCCAGCCGGTGAGGCCGGGGCGCACCAGGTGGCGGTAGGGGTAGGCCGGGATGCGGGTGGCGAAGCCCTGCACGAACTGCGTCTGCTCGGGGCGCGGACCGATCAGGCTCATGTGGCCGAGCAGCACGTTCCAAAGCTGCGGCAATTCATCGAGCCGCCAGCGGCGGATGACCCGACCCGCGCGCGTGATGCGGTCGTCCTGCTGCTCGGCGAAGCGGGCGGGCTGCGGCTGGCTAAGGTGGCGCATGCTGCGGAACTTCCAGAGCCGGAAGCTGCGGCCGTCGCGCCCCACCCGGCTCTGGCTGAACAGGGCCGGGCCGGGGGAGTCGAGCCTGACGGCCAAGGCCACCAGCGCGCACAGCGGTAGCCACAGCGGCAGGGTGGCCAGCACCAGCGCCACGTCGATCACCCTCTTGGCGACGTCGTAGGCGGGGTTGCCGTCGATCTCCCAGAGCTCATCCTGTCCCGTTGGCAGCATCTTGCGCCCGCTCAGCAACTCGGCTACCGCTTCGACGCTGTAGAGGCGCACGTGGTTGAGTTTGAGGTGACTCAGCAGATGGCTGCGCGCGTCGCTGGTGGTTGCCTGCCGATTGAGCACCACGCCGTCGAAGACCTGAAGCCGGTCGGGCGTCTGGCCGTCGGCAGGCCAGGGAAGCAGCAGGATGCCCTGGCTGCGCAGGCCGTCGCGGCCGATTAATGCCTGCAAGATTTCGGGGATGCCTTCGTCCAGGCAAGCCAGTCGCTGGACATGGCGGTGCTGGTGCAGTCGGTCGCCCAGCAGGAACCAAGCCGTGGACAGGGCGTAGACGAGCAGCACCGCACCACGCGAATAGGGCTGCTGCAGCAGCGCGAACCCCAGCGGTGTCAGCAGAAAAGGCGTCGCCGTGGTGACCAGCAGCAGGCTGCCCCGTTCGGCGGCAGGCAGGCCCGCCCCCCGGTAGAGCCAATGGGCGGCCAGCAGGTAGGGCAGGGCGCACCACAACACGGTCTGCGGGAACAGGCCAGTGACCAGGTCGGCCCTGTGAAGCAAGAGCGCGATCAGGTAGCTCAGCAGCAGGCTGAGGCCGCCGGCCAGCGACCAGCCCAGCTGGGCTCCCTGCCGGCGAGCGGTCGGGGATGCCAGGGTGCTGCGCTCAACGGCAGAAATCGAGGGCCGGCTCATGGAGCGAGATTTGACCATATGCCGGGGTGCGGGCATGCAGCCGAGGATGGTTGGTCTGGCCCTTGGCAATGGGTGACCCTGCCCGAGTGGACGCAATGACTGAGAAAGACATTGCGTTGCAGAAAGCGGCTGACGAAGCCGAGGCCATGCAGGACGTTGCCAAGTTTGCGCGTCGGGTCCGCAAGCGCTTGGGCTTCAGCCAAGCCGAGTTTGCGGAGCGCATCGACGTCTCGCTCGACACCATCCGCAATTGGGAGCAAGGCAAACGCAGTCCCACGGGGGCGGCCAAAGCGCTGTTGAAGGTGCTCGACAAAGCGCCCGAGGCGGCTCTGGCTGCCTTGCAATGAATTGGGCTGCAGCTTATCGATGGCGCGTGGCGGGGAAGCTCTCGGCGCCGATGGCGGCCAGGACCAGGGCGTCGTCTTCAAGATTGACCGCCAGCAGTCGAATTGGCATAATCTGCCAATGGCTCGACCGAGGAGATGGACATGCCGACCCGTAACGTTGTGCTGACCAACCATCAAGCGTCTTTTGTGGAACAGCTTGTGAGCAGCGGCCGTTACCAAAATGCCAGCGAGGTCTTGCGGGAAGGGCTTCGCCTGATTGAGCAGCGTGAGGCGGAGGATGCTTCCCGCCTGGAGGCCCTGCGCAGTGCTGTCAAGGTTGGGGTGGCCGACTTCGATCAGGGGCGCTTCACCTCGTTTGAATCAACCGAGGCGCTCGGCGTCCATCTGGCATCTGTGGCATCCAAGGCTATCGCGGGCGAATGAGCCGCGCCTGGACGGTTCGGCTCGGTCATCAGGCCGGGCAGGACTACTTTGAGATTCTGCGGTGGACGACCAAGACCTTTGGTGAGGTCCAGGCCAAGACCTATGCAGAGACGATTTCGCTGGCCATCCAGGCTTTGCGAGATGGTCCTGAGGTTCTGGGGGCCAAAGCACGCGACGAGATTGAGCCAGGCATGCGGACGTTGCACGTTGCACGCCAGGGTCGCAAGGGGCGGCACTTTGTGGTTTTTCGGGCGGGCGCTGGGCAGATCATCGATGTGCTCAGGCTCTTGCACGACAGCATGGACTTGGCGAGGCATGTGCCCGCGGCCAATGATCAGCCGCACTGATGTGCATCAGAGGTCCTGGAGCACGACCTGCTCGGAATGACCTCAAGGCGGCGGTCGCCTGGTTGGCGGCGCGATGACAGAGGTGCCTGTCATCAAGGGCGCCGCCGATCAGCTGTCGTACCCGGCCGGGTTCATGGACTGCCAGCGCCAGGCGTCCTCGCACATGCGCGCCAGGTCGTGCTCGGCCTGCCAGCCCAGGGCCTTGCGCGCCAGGCGGGTGTCGGCGTAGCAGGCGGCGACGTCGCCGGGGCGGCGGCCGGTGTAGCGGTGGGCCACGGGACGGCCCGTGACGCGGGCGAAGGTGTCCACCAGTTCCTTGACGCTGACGCCGCGGCCGGTGCCGAGGTTCACCGTGATCGGGGCCTGGCGCTCGGCCAGGTAGCGAAGGGCTGCCTGGTGGCCGCGCGCCAGGTCCATCACATGGATGTAGTCGCGCACGCCCGTGCCGTCGGGCGTGGGGTAGTCGTTGCCGAAGATCTGCAGGCACTCGCGCTGCCCCACGGCGACCTGGCTGACATAGGGCATGAGGTTGTTCGGCGCGCCGTTCGGCGCCTCGCCGATCAGGCCGCTGGGGTGCGCTCCCACGGGGTTGAAATAGCGCAGGATCGCCACCTGCCAGCGCGGGTCGGCCGCCAGCAGGTCGCGCAGCATGTCCTCGCAGACCAGCTTGCTGCGGCCGTAGGGGTTGGTCGCGCGCAGCGGGGCCGTCTCGGGAATCGGCACTTGGTCGGGGTCGCCGTAGACGGTGGCCGAGGAGCTGAACACCAGGCGCCGCACGCCGGCGCGCCCCATGGCCTGCAGCAAGCTGAGCGTGCTTCCCAGGTTGTTGTCGAAATAGCGCAGCGGCTGGGCCACCGATTCGCCCACGGCCTTGAGTCCGGCGAAGTGGATCACGCCCGCTATGGTGTGATGCGCGAACAGCGCGTCCAGCGCCGCGCCGTCGCGCAGGTCGGCCCGCACGAACTCGAAGGCATCGCCGCACAGCTGGCGCAGCCGCTCGAGCACGCGCGGGCTGCTGTTGCAGAGGTTGTCGACGATGACCACCCGGTGGCCGGCCTCCATCAGCGTGACGGCGGTGTGCGAGCCGATGTAGCCGGCGCCGCCGGTGATGAGGATGCAGGAGGTCATGGGCTGCGGGGCGATGGGCCGATTATCCCAAAGGCCTGCAGGGGCGGCGGATCCGATGTCTTCGGGAGGCCGGCCAGGTGATGGGATGGCGTCCGGAATGTGAGTTTGCGCATGTCGCTTGGCGCGGTGAGGATGGCGGAGTACCTGGGCTCCGAGGCAAAATAGAGCTGGAATTCTCCAAATGCCAGCAGACGGCGACAGTTTTGGATACCTGACATGCGTCTTAGCGACTTCGAGCGTGAAACCCTGAAGCAAGCAGCCCGCGACTGCTTTGACGCGGGGGCCGTGGTGCGGCTGTTTGGCTCGCGGACGGACGATGCTCGCCGGGGGGGGGATATCGATCTGCTCATAGAGACAGGTATGACCGATCCAGCACAGATCGCGCGGGCCCATACGCGGTTCTTGTCGCGCGTCTACGCGCGCCTGGGTGAGCAGAAGATCGATGTCTTGATCGATTTCCCGACCCGCCAGAAACGGATGCCTGTCTATGACGTGGCGCGTGAGCGAGGGGTTGTCCTATGACCGATGTAGCGCAACTGCAGTTGGTGGACGCTTGGTGCCAGTGCGAGCGGCATTTTCATCACTTGCAACATGCCATGGCAGCCTTGGCGCCGTCGTTGCCTATTCCACCGTCGGCGCTGCCCGATTTGGACGACGAGGCTGTGCAGGACTGGGATCAGTTTGTCTTGCGTTTCACCAAGCTGCAGGATGCGATGGGCGCACGTTTGTTCCCGGCGGTGCTGGCCTATCTGCAAGAGCCCTACGAGGACCGACCCATGCTCGACAAGCTGCATCGCTTGGAGAAGTTGGGCTACTTGGGCAGCGTGGAGGAGTGGCATGTCTTGCGGGCCATCAGAAACCGTTTTGCCCACGACTATCCGCAAGACGATGCGCTCAAAGCCGCTTATCTGAACGAAGCGGTCGAGGCTGTTCCAATGCTGCAAGCCCTGCTGGCTCGCATCGAACCTTTGGTAGCGGCCCTGCCGTCTGCGTGATTCAGTCAGGCCATTCCACTCTCGGTGGACATAGGCGCGAATGTGGTTGCCGGGCCAGCCGCCCGCCGCTGAGATGGGATGGGCGGCCGCATCCATCGCGCCCCCGCTCACCGCCATGTCAAGCCCCATGTTCTACGCATCCAAGCTCCTCTCCGCCCTGACCCAGCCGCTGGCCTGGGTGGCCCTGCTGATGCTGCTCGCCTGGTGGTGGCTGCCGCGCCGCCCGCGCGCGGCGCGCTGGACGCTGGCGATCGCGCTGTTCCTGGGCGCGGGGGTGGGCTGGGAGCCGCTGCCCGACGCCTTGCTGCGCGCGCTGGAGAACCGCCACGCGCCGCCGGCGGGCAGCCTGCGCGGCTATGCCGGCGTGGTGGTGCTGGGCGGGGCACTGGAGCGCTCCGACATCTGGCGCTCGCGCGGCCAGGTGGCGTTGAACGCCGGGGCCGAGCGCATGACGGCGCCCGTGGCCCTGCTGCGCCAGCACCCGCATCTGCGCCTGCTGTTCACGGGCGGGGAGGGGCGCCTCAACGCCACCGGCGTTTCCGAGGCGGCGCAGGCGCGCGCCTTCTTCGCCAGCCTGGGCGTGCCGGCCGGCCAGCTGATCTACGAGAGTGCCTCGCGCACGACCTACGAGAACGCCCAGTTCAGTGCGGCCCTGCCTGGCGTGGACAAGACCCGGCCCTGGCTGCTGCTGACCTCGGCCTGGCACATGCCGCGCGCCTTGGCCAGCTTCCGCGCCGCGGGCTGGAACGTGACGCCTTACCCGGTGGACTACCGCACCGGCGCAACGACGCCGTGGACCGAGTATTCGCTGGTGCACGGCGCGCTGCGTTGGCAGCTGGCGCTGCACGAGGGGCTGGGCTGGCTGGCCTATGCCGCGGCGGGGCGCGCGGCGGCCTTGTAAGGGCAGGCTCAGCGTCGGCCGTCATCCTCTTCCGTGCGCTGTCGCCGCTCGCCGTGAACGCGGCGCTGCTCCTCGTTCGGGCGCTGACGCTCCACCTGCATTTGCTGGATGCGCTCGGCGCGCTGCTGCTGGCGCTGCGCCTGTTCCTGCATCGCACGTTGCTGGCGCTCGGCCTGCTCGCGCTGCCGGTGCTCGTCGCGCTCACGCAGCTGCCGCATCTGCTGGGCCTGCTGCTGGCGTGGAGCCTGTTCCTGCATCGCGCGCTGCTGGCGCTGCTCCTGCTCGACGCGCTGCTGGCGTTCGCTGCGCTCGCGCATGGCTTGTTCGCGCTGGGCCCGCTCCTTCTCCATCTGGCGGGCTCGGCGGGCATCCTCGTCGCGCTCGCCGAAGCGGCGGTCCAAGCGTGCGTCCGGCCTGTCGCTTGCGCGGGGGTCCATGCCGCGCTGGCGTGGCTCCCAGCCCGGTGGAATGCGCTCCGGCGGGGCGCGGCGGATGCCGTCCTCGTCACGGCGGCGCTCGGGCGCGAAGCGGGGCGCAGCCACCACGCGCGCGCGGTCGAGCTCGGCCCGCGCGATCGGCGGCGCCTCGCCCCGCATCGGCCGGCTGCGGCCGAAGGCCTCGCGCGGCACCACCGTCACCGCATCGGGCTGGCGCTGGTAGCGGTAGAGGCGGTCGCGGTCTCCGTCGGCAAGCCTGTGGTGGCGGTTGACCCGGTCTATGTAGTGCCGGCTCACGCGGTAGGCCGGCCGGTAGGCCTCGCCCGGGGCCAGGGGGAACCAGGCCACGCCGGGCTGGCCCGAGCTCAGGGCGATGTACCCGTGCGTGGGGCCGCTGGTGCTGGCCACGAAGGCGACCAAGGCGGGGGCGTAGACCGGCTGCACCACGATGGGGCCGGGTACCCAGCACCAGCGCAGGCTGATCTGGACCCAGCGTCCGTAATGGAAGGGCGCGAAACCCCAGGGTGCGTCGTCGATCCAGGTCCAGCCCCAGGGGGGGATGTATTCCCAGTGGCCGTAGCGGTAGGGCGCCCAGTTGGCGACCGTCACATAGGGGTACCAGACCGGGCCGTAGCCGGGGTCCATGCGCCAGTCGCCGTACTGGTCGAGCTGCTGGTAGCCTGTGGTCTCGCGCGACACGTAGCGCGCCGAGACCGATCGGTCCTCCTGCCGGTCGCGCGCGGCGGCCCACTGGTCGAAGTCGTCGCGCTGCGGCGCCGCGGGGGCGCCGAGCTGCGCCAGGTTGCGGCCGGAGAAGCTCAGCTGCTGCGGCCCCGTGAGGCCGAGCGCCTGGCCGCTGTCTCCATAGACCGTGCCTTGGCCCGAATGCAGCGTGACGCGGGTGCTGGCGTTCGCAGGATCGACGTCCAGGCGGTATTCGCCCGGCTGCGTGACGTTGAAGCGCAGGTTGGGGGTGTCGACCGCCAGCTGTTGTCCGGCGTGGAGCCGGCGCACGCGCAGGCTGAGCGTGCCCTGCGGCACGCTGAGGCGGGCCAGCTTGTCGTCGAGTGCGGTGAACTGCAGCTGCGTGCGCTCGTCCATGCGCGCGGCGGTGCTGCCCAGATGCAGCTCGGCGCGCGCGCCCCGGTCGGTCCAGAGCTGGTCGCCGCGCGTCATCGGCCGGTTGCGCGGGGCGTCGACCCATTCGTCGTCGCCCGCGGGCAGGAAGCTGACCGCGCCTTCCATGTGGTTGAGTCTGGCCACGCGGCCGGGTGGGTCGCCGGCCTGGGCCAGGGCCTGGGCGCCCGCCAAGGCCAAGACCAGCGCCATCAGCATCCGGGCCAAGCATCCGCGGGTCAGGGCATGGGGTTTCATCATGGTGTCCTCGGCGCAGTTAGTCTCCTACTTTTTAGAACGCGCGAGGCCGGCCAAAGATCGCCAAGAATGGCAAAGAAATTGCAATAAGCCTGGGCTTTTGCAACGGTTTGTAAGTTGGCGCTCGGGGGCGCCTGCCTCACATGTTGCGCCGGTACTGCCCGCCCACCTCGAACAGCGCACCGGTGATCTGGCCCAGCGAGCAGCAGCGCACCGCGTCCATCAGCACCTCGAACACGTTGCGGTTCTCGATCACGGCCTGGCGCAGGCGCTGCAGCATGGCCGGCGCCTCGTCGGCGTGGCGCGCGTGGAAGTCGGCCAGGCGCTGCAGCTGGCTCTGCTTTTCTTCGTCGGTGCTGCGCGCGAGCTCGAGCTTTTCGGGGATGGTGTCGCCGTGCGGATTGCGGAAGCTGTTGACGCCGATGATGGGCAGCTCGCCGGTGTGCTTGAGCATCTCGTAGTGCAGGCTCTCGTCCTGGATGCGGCCGCGCTGGTAGCCGGTCTCCATGGCGCCGAGCACCCCGCCGCGCTCGGCGATCTTCTCGAACTCGGCCAGCACCGCCTCCTCGACCAGCTCGGTCAGCTCCTCGATGATGAAGGCGCCCTGGTTGGGGTTCTCGTTCTTGGCCAGGCCCCATTCGCGGTTGATGATCAGCTGGATCGCCATGGCGCGGCGCACGCTGTCCTCGGTCGGTGTGGTGATGGCCTCGTCGAAGGCGTTGGTGTGCAGGCTGTTGCAGTTGTCGTAGATCGCGATCAGGGCCTGCAGCGTGGTGCGTATGTCGTTGAACTGGATCTCCTGCGCGTGCAGGCTGCGGCCCGAGGTCTGGATGTGGTATTTCAACTTCTGAGACCGCTCATTCGCGCCGTACTTCTCCTTCATGGCCACCGCCCAGATGCGGCGCGCCACGCGGCCCATCACGGTGTACTCCGGGTCCATGCCGTTGCTGAAGAAGAAGCTCAGGTTGGGCGCGAAGTCGTCGATGTGCATGCCGCGCGCCAGGTAGGCCTCGACGAAGGTGAAGCCGTTGGACAGCGTGAAGGCGAGCTGGCTGATCGGGTTGGCACCGGCCTCGGCGATGTGGTAGCCCGAGATCGACACGCTGTAGAAGTTGCGCACGTTGTGGTGCACGAAATACTCGGCGATGTCGCCCATGACCTTGAGGCTGAAATCGGTCGAGAAAATGCAGGTGTTCTGGCCCTGGTCTTCCTTGAGGATGTCGGCCTGCACCGTGCCGCGCACATTGGCCAGCACCCATTCGCGGATCTTGGCGAGCTCGGTGTCGGTCGGGTCGCGGCCGTTGTCGGCGCGGAACCTGGCGATGTTCTGGTCGACGGCCGTGTTCATGAACATGGCCAGGATGCTGGGCGCCGGGCCGTTGATGGTCATGCTCACGCTGGTCGCGGGGTGGCACAGGTCGAAGCCGTCGTACAGCACCTTCATGTCGTCCAGCGTGGCGATGGACACGCCCGAGTTGCCGACCTTGCCGTAGATGTCGGGCCGTGGGCCGGGGTCGTTGCCGTACAGCGTGACCGAGTCGAAGGCGGTGGACAGGCGCTTGGCCGGCATGCCTTCGGAAAGCAGCTTGAAGCGGCGGTTGGTGCGGAAGGGGTCGCCCTCGCCGGCGAACATGCGCGTGGGGTCCTCGTTCTCGCGCTTGAAGGCGAAGGTGCCGGCGGTGTAGGGGTAGCTGCCCGGCACGTTGTCCAGCATCAGCCACTTGAGGATCTCGCCGTGGTCTTCGTATTGCGGCAGGCTGACCTTGCGGATGGTGGTGCCACTGAGTGATTTGGTGGTCAACGCGGTGCGGATTTCCTTGTCGCGGATCCTGACCACGTACTCGTCGCCGGCGTAGGCCTTCTGCATCTCGGGCCACTGGGCCAGCAGCTTCCTGGCGGCCGGTTCCTGGCGCAGCTCGCGCTTGTCGGCCAGGTCGGCCGCGGCCTCGGCGGCCGGGGCGCGTTCGGGCTTGTCCACGCGCAGCATGGCGGCGGCGGCGCGCAGCTGCTGGATCTCGCGCGCCAGGCCGGCCTGCTCGCGCGCGCGGCGCTTGTAGCCGCGCAGCGTGTCGGCGATCTCGGCCAGGTAGCGCTGGCGCGCCGGCGGCAGCACCGGGTTCTGGTGTGTGCTGTGGCGCACGGCGACCAGGGGCAGGGCGCCTGCCTCTAGCGGCAGGCCGAGCTCGGCCAGGCGGGGTTTGAGCGCCTGATACAGGGCCGTGACGCCGTCGTCGTTGAAGCGCGCGGCCATGGTGCCGAACACCGGCATCTGCTCGGCGGGCGTGCCGAAGGCCTCGCGGTTGCGCTGCACCTGCTTGGCCACGTCGCGCAGCGCGTCGGCCGCGCCCTTGCGGTCGAACTTGTTGATGGCCACGAACTCGGCGAAGTCCAGCATGTCGATCTTCTCGAGCTGGCTGGCGGCGCCGAACTCGGGCGTCATCACGTACAGCGGCACGTCCACCAGCGGCACGATGGCGGCGTCGCCCTGGCCTATGCCCGAGGTCTCGACGATCACCAGGTCGAAGCCGGCCAGCTTGCAGGCGGCGACCACGTCGGGCAGGGCGGCCGAGATCTCGCTGCCGGCCTCGCGCGTGGCCAGGCTGCGCATGAAGACGCGCTGCCCGGAGTCCACGGCTCCACCGCCGCCGGGCCGCCCCAAGGCGGTGGCGGCCCCCTCGGGGGGCAGCGCAGCACGCGCAGCGGCAAGCGTGGGGGCCCACGGCCCGATCGCGTTCATGCGGATGCGGTCGCCCAGCAGGGCGCCGCCGCTCTTGCGGCGCGAGGGGTCGATGGAGACCACGGCGATGCGCAGCTGGTCGCCCTGGTCCAGGCGCAGGCGGCGGATCAGCTCGTCGGTCAGGCTGGACTTGCCGGCGCCGCCGGTGCCGGTGATGCCCAGCACCGGGGTGCGCCGCTGGGCGGCCTGCTCGCGCAGCGCCTGGACCAAGTCCGCATCGGCCGCGCCATTCTCCAGCGCCGTGATCAGCCGGGCCAGGGCGCGCCAGGCCAGTTCGCCATGGCCCTGGATGGCGTCCAGCGCCCTGGGCGCGCCGGCCGAGAGGTCCTGGTCGCAGCGCATCAGCATCTCGCCTATCATGCCGGCCAGGCCCATGCGCTGGCCGTCCTCGGGGCTGTAGATGCGGCCCACGCCGTAGTCGTGCAGCTCGCGGATCTCGGCCGGCACGATCACGCCGCCGCCGCCGCCGAACACCTGGATCTGCTCGCCGCCGCGCGCGCGCAGCAGGTCCACCATGTACTTGAAGTATTCGACATGGCCGCCCTGGTAGGAGCTGATGGCGATGCCCTGCACGTCCTCCTGCAGCGCGGCCGTGACCACCTCGTCGACCGAGCGGTTGTGGCCCAGGTGGATCACCTCGGCGCCCATGCCCATCAGGATGCGGCGCATGATGTTGATCGCGGCGTCGTGGCCGTCGAACAGGCTGGCGGCGGTGACGAAGCGCACCTTGTTCTTGGGGCGGTAGTGGGCGAGGGCTTTAAACTCCGCGGACAGATCGGTCATGGCTATCTCCTATCCTGCCAAATCTAGCCGCTTGCCCCGGCCAAGGGAAGCGCGAAATCGCCCAGGCGCGCTGGCGTTTTTTGCCACCCCCGCGCCCATCGGCCCGCCCCGTCCATGACACGCAGCGCCTACCTGGAAAAGGACACCGTCTCGGTCCATTTCGTGCGGGCGGCCATCGCCCGGCTGGCGCCCGAGGCGCGCCTGCGCGTGCTGAAGGCGGCGCAGATCCGGCCGCAGCTGCTGGACTCGGACCACGCACGCGTGCCCGCGGCCGCGTTCGCCGCGCTGTGGATGGCGGTGGCGCGGGAGATCGACGACGAGTTCTTCGGCCTGGACAGCCGGCGCATGAAGCTCGGCAGCTTCGCGCTGCTGTGCCACGCGGTGCTGCATGGCCGGGACATCGGCCAGGCGGTCCGCGGCATGCTGCGCGGCTTCGGCGTGCTGCTGGACGACATCTCGGCCAGCCTGCGGCTGGAGGGCGAGCGCGCGTCCATCGTCCTGGCCAACCGGATCGCCGACGCCGCCGCCCGCCGCTTTGCCGAGGAGACCTTCCTGGTCATGGTGCACGGCCTGATGTGCTGGCTGGCCGGCAAGCGCATCGCCCTTTCGGGCGTCGATTTCGCCGGCCCGCGGCCGCCGCATGCCGACGAGTACGTGGCCATGTTCTCCCAGCACCTGCGCTTCGAGGCGCCGGCCACCGCCATCCATTTCGACGCCGCAGTGCTGAAGGCGCCCATCGTGCAGACCGCCGAGACGGTCAAGCCCTTCCTGCGCGAGGCGCCGCAGACCGTGTTCCTGAAGTACAAGAACACTCAGGGCTGGGCGGCGCGCGTGCGGCGGCAGCTGCGCGCCAGCCTGGCCGGCGGCGACTGGCCGGTGCTCGAGGAGGTGGCGGCTGCGCTGCACCTGGCGCCGACCACGCTGCGGCGCCGGCTGGAGGCCGAGGGGAGCAGCTTCCAGGAGATCAAGGACGGGCTGCGGCGCGACGCGGCCATCCACCAGCTGTGCACCAGCGCGCGCAGCGTGCCGGACATCGCGGCCCAGCTCGGCTTTGCCGACGCCAGCTCGTTCCGGCGCGCCTTCCGCCACTGGACCGGCGTGCAGCCCTCGCGCTACCGGCGCGACGCGCCGGTCGCGTCGGCGCCCGCAGGCCGCTGAGCGGGACAATCCGCGCGTTCAAGCCCTGGAGACCAACATGCGCAACGGCCGCCGCTCCCATCGCCTGGCCCCTTGGCAGCCGCCGACCCGGGGGCGCGACAAGCCCTTCGACCTGTCGGCCCTCGATCCTGCGGCCAAGCCCTTTTCGGTGGGCGACAAGCTCAAGGACAAGGCGCTCGTGGACGCCCTGGCCCTCGAGCTCGACAGCCTGCAGGACCTGTTCTTCGCCGACCGGCGCCGCAAGCTGCTGGTGGTGTTGCAGGGCATGGACACCTCGGGCAAGGACGGCACCATCCGCGCGGTGTTCAGCCAGACCAGCCCGCTGGGCGTGCACACCGTGGCCTGGCAGGCGCCCCATGCGGAGGAGCTCGCGCACGACTACCTTTGGCGCATCCATCGCCACATGCCGGCTGCGGGCGAGATCATGATCTTCAACCGCGGCCACTACGAGGACGTGCTGGTGCCGGTGGTCAACGGCTGGATCACGCCCGAGCAGACGCGCCAGCGTTACGCGCACATCAACGACTTCGAGCGCATGCTGTCCGAGACCGGCACGGTGATCCTCAAGTTCATGCTGCACATCAGCTTCGACGAGCAGCGCGAGCGGCTTCAGCAGCGCGTGGACGATCCGACCAAGCGCTGGAAGTTCAGCCTCGGCGACCTGGAGGTGCGCAAGCAGTGGGACGACTACCAAAGGGCCTACGCAGCCCTGCTGGGGGCGACCAGCAGGCCCTGGGCGCCGTGGACCGTGGTGCCGGCCGATTCCAAGACCCACCGCAACCTCATGATCGCCACCGTGGTGCACGACACGCTGAGGGCGCTGGACCTGCGCTACCCGCCCAGCGACCCCGCGCTGGCCGGTCTGCGCGTCGCATAGGCCGGCGCCCGTCGCCCCGCCACGGGAAAGCCTGCGCGCCGGCGCCGCCGTGGCTATCATTGGTCTTGCCACCAGCCGCCGGAATGCCGCCCCCACCTGCCCGAGCCACCATGAACCCGATCCAGCTGTTCGACCCCGCCTCCAGCACCTACACCTACGTGCTGTTCGACGAAGCCACGCGCGAGGCCCTGCTCATCGACCCGGTGGACGAGCAGCTCGAGCGCGACCTGGCCACGCTGCGCGAATACGGCCTCAAGCTGCTGTGGACCGTGGAGACCCATGCCCATGCCGACCACATCACCAGCGCCGGGCTGCTGGCCGAGCACACCGGCGCGCGCACCGCGGCGCCCGCGGGCTGCGGCATCAGCACCGCCGCGGTGCAGTTGAACGACGGCGACCAGCTGAGCTTCGGCGCCCAGCGCATCCGCGCCCTGCACACCCCGGGCCATACCGCGGGCAGCATGAGCTACTACTGGGAGCGCCCCGACGGGCGTCATGTGTTCACCGGCGACACCCTGCTGATCAACGGCTGCGGCCGCACCGACTTCCAGTCCGGCAGCAGCGAGGCGCTGTACCGCAGCCTCACCGAGGTGCTGTTCAAGCTGCCCGACGACACCTTGGTCTGGCCCGCCCACGACTACCAGGGCCGCAGCCATTCGACCATCGCCGCCGAGAAGGCCGGCAACGCCCGCGTGGCCGGCAAGACCCTGGCCGAGTTCGTGGCCATCATGGACTCGCTGCACCTGCCCAAGCCGCGCCGCATCGACGAGGCCGTGCCGGCCAACCTAAGCTCGGGCCTGCGCCACGACGCGGGCGGCGGGGCGCTGGCGCAGCCGCATCCGGCCCAGGGCTACGCGGGCGACGTCTCGCCCCAGCTGGCCTGCCAATGGTGGCAGTCTGGCGAGGCGGTGCTGGTCGACGTGCGCAGCGACGCCGAGCGGGCCTGGGTCGGCTTCATCCCCGGCGCCGTGCCGGTGGAGTGGAAGCTCTGGCCCGGCATGGCGGTGAACCCGAACTTCGACGCCCAGCTGCAGGCCGCCGTGCCGCCGGGGCGCAAGCTGGTGATGCTGTGCCGCAGCGGCGTGCGCTCGATCGCCTCGTCGCGCCGCGCCACCGAGCTCGGCTACGAGGCCTACAACATCCTCGAGGGCTTCGAGGGCGACCCGGACACCCATGCCCAGCGCGGCCATACCGGCGGCTGGCGCTTCCACGGCCTGCCCTGGCGCCAGGGTTGAAATAGCCCCCACGCTCCCCCACTGCGTGTGGGTCGCTGCCCCCCAAGGGGGCCTTCGCGCCTTGGGGCGGCCCGGCGGCGCTCAAGTCTCAAGTACAAGCCCCTGTCAATCCTGACAGGGTCTGAGCGGCGTTTCCAGGGCTTTGGCCCTTCAATTGGAGGTTTCCATCCGTAACAGGAGCCTCCATGAGCCTCGTCGACACCCCCGTCCAGACCGCCCCGCGCACCCGCGTCAACCCGCCCCTGCTGCCGCGCCTGCAGCGCCGCTACGAACAGGTCTTCCTCGACCACTGGAACCGCGAGTGGGGCGGCAAATGCATACTGCACGGGCGCGAGCCCGGGCCGAACGCCGTGCGCCTGGACGGCAACGACTACCTGGGCGTGTCGGGCCACCCCGACATCGTGCGCGCCCAGACCGAGGTGCTGCGGCGCGGCCAGGACAGCGTGATCCAGTCCGGCGCCTTCCTGCTCGACTCCAACCCGGTGCGCGACCTCGAGAAGTCGCTGGCGGCCTGGATAGGCAAGGAGGACGGCTTCGTCTGCCAGTCGGGCTATGCGGCCAACGTGGGGCTGATCCAGGCCGTGGCCGATGACCAGACGCCGGTCTACCTGGACACCCTGGCCCACACCTCGCTCTGGGAGGGCGTGCATGCCGCGCGCGCCACGGCCCATGCCTTCCGCCACAACGACCCGGGCCACCTGGCGCGCATGATCGCGCGCCACGGGCCGGGCCTGGTGATCGTCGACTCGGTCTACAGCACCACCGGCGCCCTGTGCCCACTGGCCGAGATGGTCGAGGCGGCCGAGCGCGGGGGCTGCATGATCCTGGTCGACGAGTCGCACTCGCTGGGCACGCACGGCCCCGGCGGCGCCGGCCTGTGCGCCGAGCTGGGCCTGGTGTCGCGCGTGCACTTCATTACCGCCAGCCTGGCCAAGGCCTTCGCCGGGCGCGCCGGCTTCTTCACCGTGCCGGCCGAGCTGCGCTACTTCGTGCTGCACCACAGCTTCCCCAACATCTTCAGCTCCTGCCTTCTGCCGCACGAGATCGCGGGCCTGGCGGCCACGCTGGGCGTGATCCGCCGCAGCGACGACGGGCGCCGGCGCCTGCACGCCCACACGCGCCGCCTGCGCGCCAGCCTGACTGCGCTGGGCTACCCCATCCACCAGGGCAGCGAGCAGATCATCGCGCTGGAGGCGGGCTCCGAGCCAGACACCATGCGCCTGCGCGACGCGCTGGAGGCGCACGAGGTGTACGGCGCCGTGTTCTGCGCCCCGGCCACCAGCCGCAACCGCGCCATGGTGCGGCTGACCCTGCACGCCACGCTGACCGAGGCCGAGCTCAGCCATGTCGAAGCCGCGGCCAGGGCCGTGGCGCGCGAGCTGCGCCCCTGGGACTGGCCGATCGCGCGCCGCGCGCGGGCCGGCGCGGCGGCCTGAAAGCGTTGGCGATAGCGTCATCGCGAGGCCGAAGGCCGTGGCGATCCACCGTGGATTGCCGCGCCCCCGCGGGGCTCGCAATGACAGGCCTCAGTCGTGTACCAGGCGCGGCCCTTGCCGCGCCAGCCAAGCCGCGTGGCCGGCCGGCGCGATGCCGAGCGGGCGGGGGTCGACCGAGAACAGGGCGCCGAGCAGGCCGCTGCCCTGGCCGACTTCGAAGGCCGGTGCCAGCGCCGGCGCGGCTTGGCCCAGGGCCTGGTGCAGCTCCAGGCCGGCCAGGCTGCGGCCCGCGCGCAGCTCGGCCAGCGCCGCCTCGTCCAGGCCCTGGGCGGCCGCGAGCTCGGCCAGCTCGGCCAGGCCGGTGGCCGGCTCCAGCTGCAGCCAGCTGACCTGGCCCAGTGCGTCCATGCCCAGCACGCCGAACGGGTCGCCCAGCACCACATGCTCGACCCAGTGGCTGCGCATCAGGCGCGACAGCTCGTCCTGCACCGCGGGCCGGCGCAGCAGGGCTTGCTGCGCCGGGCTCAGCGTGGCGTGCCAGATCTGGGCCTGGCGCGGGTGCGGCCGGTCCAGCAGCTGCTGCACCGCGTCGACCAGGCGGCGCGCGATGTCGGGTGACTGCTTGGGGATGTACTGGTCGATCAGCCCTTGGTTGAAGGCGTCCACCGCGCGCTGCTCGTCGGCCTGGCCGGTCAGCAGAACGCGCGCGCCGGGCCAGTCGCCCAGGGCCTGCAGCACCTGCAGGCCGTTGATGCCCGGCATCGCGTAGTCGACCACGCACACGCGCGTGAGCGCCTGGCGCTGCTCGTGCCCGGCCCAGTAGCGCAGGATCTGCGGGATCAGCGCCGCGCCGCCGCGCCAGCGCTCGATGATCTGCTGCTGGGTCCAGGCGTCGGCCTCCCAGCGCTCGGCCTCGGGTTGCAGGTGCTGCAGGCAGGCCTGCTGGCGCACGAACAGGCTGACCGGCCAGCGCGGCGGCAGGATCACGGCCAGCATGTCGAGGTAGGCCGGATCATCGTCGAGGAAGACCACGGCACCGGGGCGGCGGAACAGGGGGAAGGACATGGCTAGTGGAGCGGGATTTCGAGGGTGAAGGTGGCGCCCTGGCCGGGCCGGGACGCGACGCGGATGCGGCCGTGCACGCTGTCGAGCACGCGGCGGCAGAAGGCCAGGCCCAGGCCGTGGCCGGTGTCGTGGCTGGTGGAGAAGAAGGGCTCGAAGATGCGCGTCTGCAGCCGCGGCGCGATGCCGACGCCGGCGTCGCGCACCACGATCAGGCCCAGCGCCCCGCGCCGGTTCACCTCGATGTGCAGGTCGCCGGGCCGGGGCGTCTCGCCGGTCGCGGCCAGCGCGTGGAGGGCGTTCTTGAGCAGGTTGGCGATGACCTGGGTGAACAGCGTGAACGAGGACACGAACTGGAAGTCCTGCCTGATGTCCAGCGTCAGGCATTCGCGCTCGCGCGTGCTGCGGTAAGGGTAGTTGTGCACCACGTCGCGCACCACGTCGGCGGCCGAGACGGTGTCGGCGTGGGCGCGCAGGCGCAGCAGCCGCGCGTTGGCTATCTGCATGTCGATCTGGTGGTTCATGTGCCGCACCAGGCTGTGCAGCCTGCCGGCCAGGCGCTCCAGCCGCTCCTGCGCGGCGCCGGCCTCGGCCTGCGCCGCCTCGCCGCGCAGCGCGTCGCCGACCAGGGCCATGGTGGCCAGCGGCGTGCGCAGCTCGTGCGCCATGATGCCCATGCTGGCCAGGGTGTGGCTGACCTGCTCGCGGCGCAGGTTGGCGGCGGAAAAACCCAGCGCCAGCGCGGTGCTCCAGGCGAAGACGAGCACCAGGGCGTTGACCTGCGCCTGCGTGGCGTCCATGGGCGCCGCGCCGGCCGGCGCCAGCCACAGGAACAGCAGCCAGGCGAGCCCGCCGCCGGTCGCCGTGCCCAGCGCGGCCAGGCGCCAGTCGGTCAGCTGGTGGTAGATCAGGATCACGGCCGCCAGGCTGGACAGCCAGACCGCGTTGCCGCCGTTGCACAGGTACATCCAGCTGAAGTACAGCGGCAGCTGCAGCCAGCAGATCAGCGCGAACAGCTGCCGGGCGCGGTCGCCCTGCGGCTCGCGCAGGCGCCGCTGGGCCAGGAAGGGGATGCCCAGCGCGGCGACCCCCAGGCGCAGCCAGGGACTCTCCCAGGGCTGGGGCAGCCAGACCGTCCAGATCCAGCCGAACAGCGGCTGGCCCACCAGGTTGAACAGGCCGATCAGGCGCAGCCGCCAGGGCGAGGCGTGCAGCAGGGGCTCGAGCGGCCAGTCCCTCAGGCTCGCGGCCAGGCGCGCGCGCCAGCTGCGCGCGCCGGGGCGGCGGCGTTCTGGCGAGCTGGGGCGGAGGCGGGCGATCGGCAAGGGGCGGTTCGGTCAGGGTGGTCCGTGCTATTGTCCCGCCTCCTGGATACATGGCGATGCAAGTACCTGTTAACTTTGACAGTGTCAAGCTGGACGGTCTGCTCAGCGACTGGGTGCTGGCCCTGCGCGAGTTCGCGGTCGAGGCGGTGGTGGTGCTGGCACCCGATCCCTTCGGCGGGCGCGACGACCGCCAGGTGGTGGCGGTGCACCCGCCGGTGCTGGCCGAGGCGGCCCACTCGCTGGCGCAAAGCCGCGACTTCGGCGCGCCCTGGCGCGAGTCGGACGCCCCGCTGGTGGCCTGGCAGCACATCGGCCGCAACGACGCCTCGGGCCACAGCCGCTGGCGCCGGCTGTGGCTGGCGCATGGCTTCCAGAGCGTGATCCGCGTCGAGTTCTCGCTGCCGGCCGAGCGCGCCTTCGAGTGCTTCATGTTCAGCCCGCGCGAGCTGCACGAGCGCGCCGAGGCCGCCATGCTGGTCTGGTCGGCGCTCAACATCTGGCCGCAGGTGCGGCGCGCCCTGGTGGCCGAGCGCGCCCTGCTGAGCCCGCGCGAACGCGAATGCCTGGCCCTGGCCTTCGAGGGGCTGACCGCGCGCCAGAGCGCGGCGCGCATGGACTGCAGCGAGCGCACGGTGAACTACCACCTGGCCAACGCCATGGCCAAGCTGCGCGTGGACAGCAAGCTCGCCGCCATCCAGCGCGCCTGCTGGCTGGGCGCGCTTTAGGACGACAAAGGGGGCCGTCATGAAAGTCCTGGTCGCCGGCTACCAGCACGAAACCAATACCTTCGCCCCGACCCGCGCCGACTGGGCCGCGTTCAACCGCGGCGACGCCTTCCCGGCCTTCGTCCATGGCCGGGCCATGCTGGCGCAGCTGAGCGGCGTCAACCTGCCGGTCGGCGGCTTCATCGACGCGGCGCGCAGCCTGGGCTGGCAGCTCGTGCCCAGCAGCTGGTGCGGCGCCATCCCCTCGTCCTACGTGACCGAGGACGCCTTCGAGCGCATCGCCGCCGCCATCCTGGCCGACGTGCGGCGCGGCGGCTTCGACGCGGTCTACCTGGACCTGCACGGCGCGGCCGTGGCCGAGCATGTGGACGACAGCGAGGGCGAGCTGATCGCGCGCATACGCCGCGAAGTCGGCGCCGGGCTGCCCATCGTCGCCAGCCTGGACCTGCACGCCAACGTCAGCCATCGCATGCTGGCCGAGGCCGACGCCCTGGTGGCCTACCGCAGCTACCCGCATGTGGACATGGCGGCCACCGGTGAGCTGGCCGCGCAGCTGCTGGCCCGGCGCCTCAGGCTGGGCCGGCGCGAGCCCATGCACGCCCAGCGTCTGCCCTTCCTGATCCCGCTCAACGCGCAAAGCACCTGGATGGCGCCGGCCCAGGCGATCTACGAGGAGCTGGCCGAGCTCTCGCGCGACTTCGACTGCGTGCTGAGCTTCTGCATGGGCTTTCCCGCCGCCGACTTCGCCGAATGCGCGCCCATGGTCTGGGGCCATGGTGCGCGGGCCGAGGAAGCCGTGCACCGCCTGGCCGCGCGCGCGGCCGAGCCCACGCAGTGGCGTCCCGAGTACCTGGACGCCGGCCCCGCCGTGCAGCGCGCCCTGGCCCTGGCCGAGCACAGCGAGCGCCCCGTGGTGCTGGCCGACACCCAGGACAACCCGGGCGCCGGCGGCGACAGCAACACCACGGGCCTGCTGCACGCGCTGCTGCAGCAGGGTGCTGGCCGGCGCTTTCCCGGCCGGGTCGCGCTGGGCCTGATGTACGACCCGCAGGCGGCCGCGGCCGCCTGCGCCGCAGGGCCTGGCGCGACCTTGCCGTTGACGCTGGGCGCGGCCGTGCCCACCTTCACCGGCCGGCCCAGCGACCCGCCGCTGGCCGGGCGCTTCACGGTGCGTGCCGTCGGCGGCGGCGCGGTAACGCTCAAGGGGCCGATGATGACCGGCCTCAGCGTGCAGCTCGGCGCCTGCGCCTGCCTGGAGATCGAGGGCCTGCTGGTGGCCGTGGCCAGCGGCAAGCAGCAGATGCTGGACCGCGAGCTGTTCCGCATGGTCGGCATAGAGCCCGAGGCCATGAAGATCCTGGCCGTCAAGAGCTCCAACCATTTCCGCGCCGACTTCACGCCCATCGCCTCGCAGATCCTGGTGGCCAAGGCCGCCGGACCGATGGCGGCCGACCCGGCCGACCTGCCCTGGAAGAAGCTGGCGCCTGGCACGCGCACCCGGCCCTGAGCCAGGGTAGGCGGCGCGCCGTTCCCCATGTTGGGGCGCGCGCCCGCATAATGCGCCCAGAGAGAGACACACCATGAGTTTTCTGGCGATCGACGTGGGCAACACCCGCCTCAAGTGGGCGCTGTACGAGGCGCCGCGTCCCGGCGCGGCCCTGCTGGCCCATGGCGCCGAGTTCCTCGAGAACATCGAGAAGCTCGCCGACGGGGCCTGGGCCGAGCTGCCCGTCCCTGCGCAGATGCTGGGCTGCATCGTCGCGGGCGACGCCGTGCGCGGCCGTGTGCAGGAGCAGATGGAGCTGTGGGACGTGGCGCCGCAATGGGTGGTGGCCAGCGCCGCCGAGGCCGGCCTGGTCAACGGCTACGACCACCCCACGCGCCTGGGCGCCGACCGCTGGGTGGCCATGATAGGCGCCTACCACCGCATGCTGGCCAGCGGGCCGGCCCGGCCCATGGTCGTGGTCATGGTCGGCACGGCCGTGACGGTGGAGGCGATAGACGCCGGCGGCAGGTTCCTGGGCGGCTACATCCTGCCGGGCCACGGCATCATGCTGCGCGCCCTGGAGTCCGGCACCGCCGGCCTGCATGTGCCCACCGGCGAGGTGTGCGAGTTCCCCACCAACACCAGCGACGCCCTGACCAGCGGCGGCACCTACGCGATCGCCGGCGCCTGCGAGCGCATGGTCCAGCATGTGCGCGCGCACTGCGGCGCCGAGCCCCTGTGCGTGATGACCGGCGGCGCGGGCTGGAAGATGGCGCCCAGCATGTCGGTGAGCTTCGAGCTGGTCGAGAGCCTGATCTTCGACGGCCTGCTGGTGGTGGCGCAGCAGCGCTTCGCGGCTCAGGCGTGAACAGGTCTTACTGCGGCTGGACCAGGCGCCACAGTGCCTCGGCCGCGGTCGACAGCGGCCCCTGCTGGCGATACAGGCGGATGTCGACCGGGATCTGCCAGGCCTCGCCGCCCGCGGGCACCAGCGTGCCCTGAGCGAGTTCGGGCGCGATCAGGCTGCGCGGCAGCCAGGCCAGGCCGCGGCCTTCCAGCGCCATGGTCTTGAGCAACACCGCGTGGTGCGAGGTGAAGCCCGGCACGAAGCGCGTCTCGGCTAAGGCCTGGGGCAGGGCGGCGCGCATGATCTGGCCCAGGCCCGACTCCTGGCTGTAGCACAGCATGGGCAGAGGCCGGTCCGCAGCCGACTCGATCTCGAACGCGGGCCGGCCGCTGGGCAGCGGCGCGGCCACCGGCAGCAGCAGGTCCTGGTCCACCGCCACATGGATGAAATCGGGCTCGGCCAGGCGCGTCTTCAGCGCCGGATGGCCGTGGCACAGCAGGCATTGCACCCTGCGCTGCAGCATCAGGTCCTCGCAGGCCTGGAAGCTGTCCGACACCATCTGGATCGCGCCTATGTCCAGCCGCGACTCGAGCTTTTGCAGCCAGAGCGGGAAGTAGGTCATGGACAGCACATGGGTGGCGGCGAGCTGCAGGCGCCGGTCCGAGGCCTCCTGCGCCTCGTGCGCCCGCGTGCGCGCCTGCACCAGGCGCTGCACCACCTCGGCCAGCAGCGGCTGCAGGGCCTGGCCGGCCGCGGTGAGCGCCACCGGATGCGTGGTGCGGTCCACCAGGGCCAGGCCCGCCCATTCCTCGAGCGAGCGGATGTGGCGGCTGAACGCGGGCTGGGCGATCGCGCGCGCCTGCGCGGCGCGCGAGAAGTTTCCGCTCTCGGCCAGGGCCAGAAAGTCCTCCAGCCATTCCAGGTCAAGCGGTCGGTTGACAGGTCCCATGAATGAATATTTGTATGCGATTCGGGTATTGGACGCGATCGTGCGGGGGCTCGATCATTCCTCCCATGAACATCGTCGACATCCTCGAATCCACCCGTGCTATCAAGTCGGACATCCGCAACGCCTACATCGACTTCTCCAAGATGACCCTGAGCCTGGTCGCCGTGGTCACCGACGTGGTGCGCAACGGCCGGCCGGTGATCGGCTACGGCTTCAACTCCAACGGCCGCTACGGCCAGGGCCAGCTGATCCGCGAGCGCTTCCGCCCGCGCGTGCTCGAGGCCGCCCCGGCCTCCCTGGTCGACGAGAGCGGCGACAACCTCGACCCGCACAAGGTCTGGGCCTGCATGATGAGCAACGAGAAGCCGGGCGGCCACGGCGAGCGATCGGTGGCCGTGGGCACGATAGACATGGCGGTCTGGGACGCCGTGGCCAAGATCGCCGAGCAGCCGCTGCACGAGCTGCTGGCCCAGCGCTATGGCAACGGCCGCGCCAACCCGCGCGTGTTCGTCTACGCGGCCGGCGGCTACTACCATCCGGGCAAGGGGCTGCAGGGCCTGCGCGACGAAATGCAGGGCTACCTGGACCGCGGCTATTCGGTGGTCAAGATGAAGATAGGCGGCGCCTCGCTGGCCGAGGACCAGGAGCGCATCGAGGCCGTGCTCAAGATGCTGCAGCCCGGCCAGCAACTGGCCGTGGACGCCAACGGCCGCTTCGACCTGGCGACGGCGCTGGACTATGCCAAGGCCCTGTCGCAGTACCCGCTGTTCTGGTACGAGGAGGCCGGCGACCCGCTGGACTACGAGCTGCAGGCCCGCCTGGGCGAGGCCTATGTGGGCAGCCTGGCCACCGGCGAGAACCTGTTCTCCATGCAGGACGCGCGCAACCTGATCCGCTACGGCGGCATGCGCCGCGACCGCGACTGGCTGCAGTTCGACTGCGCGCTGAGCTACGGCCTGGTCGAGTACCTGCGCACGCTGGACATGCTGCGCGAGTACGGCTGGTCACCCTCGCGCTGCATTCCGCACGGCGGCCACCAGATGTCGCTGGCCATCGCCGCCGGCCTGGGCCTGGGCGGCAACGAGTCCTACCCCGACCTGTTCCAGCCCTACGGCGGCTTCCCGGACGGCGTCAAGGTGGACAACGGCTACGTGAACCTGCCTGCCCTGCCGGGCATAGGCTTCGAGGGCAAGGCCGACCTCTACGCGGAGATGCGGCAGCTGTCGGGTCAGTGAGGGATGCTCAGGCGGCCAGGCCGTCGACGGCTTGAAACAGCGCCTGTCGCGCCTGGCTGACGAGCTGCCCCTTCCAGGCCTCGGTGTCGCAGTAGAAGGCCTCGCGCATCTGCTGGCGGATCTGCCGCGCCAGCTCGGCCGGGACCCCGGGGTGGCAGGCCAGCCAGTGGTCGGCGCGCAGCGCCTGCATGACCTCGAGCGGGGGCCGGGTGCCGAATTCGAGCGCGATGCCGGTGTACTCGGCCTGCGGGCATTCCTCGTACAGCGCGTTCCACATCTCGCCGCTCAGCTCGGCCGAGCTGGACGAGCCGTCGTGGGTGGAGGTCAGCTGCCCGCCCCACCAGGACCGCGCGCGCCTCAGTGCCGCGGCGTCGTCGCCGCGTCCGGCGAAGATGCGCTCGCCCACGCCGTTCGGCCCCAGGCCGGTGTGCAGGTCTATCCAGGCGATGCGCCGCGCCTGCCGGCCTTGTTCGCGCAGCAGCCGGCGCAGCGCCAGGTTGCTCCAGCTCGGCGCAAAGCCGCCGAAGAACAGGCCGCCCGGAAACTCGTACTGGCCGCGCGTGATCGCCGCCTGCAGGGCCGACTTGCCGCGGGTGGTCAGGTAGCGCAGCGTGCGCAGCTGGTTGAAGGTGCCCGGCGGCCAGCGCTCGGGCAGCAGCCAGGCGTGCAGCTCGCGGTAGTCGGCGTTGACCGGCAGCGGGCGCGTGAAATCGACGAAGTTGCGGTTCAGGTCCACGCCCTCGTGCGTGACGCGCCGGCCGAAGGAAAAACCGTGCGGGTTCAGCGCATGGAGGTAGAGCACGGCCACGCCCTGCGCACGCGCCTGTGCGCGCCACTCGGCGTCATGCAGCGCGGCCACCTGCACGCCGCTGCCGCCGTGGCCCTCGACGCCGTGGCAGGCGCTGCTGAGGATCAGCAGCCGGTCGGCATCGGCCGGGCCGTCGCGCGCCACGTCCAGCGCCAGTGCCTCGCCTTCGCGGCCCGGCAGGGGGTGGGGCAGGGACTCGATGCGCGTGCCCGCCGCCGCCGCGGCCTCGAGGAACTTGACGCGGGCCTGGGCGTAGCTCGCCGCAAAGGCCTGCGTCACCGGGATCATGGGGCTTTGCCCGGCCGCGGCGCGGCCAGCCACTGCTCGGCCAGGCGCACCCAGTAGGTGGCGCCCAGCGGGATCAGGGCGTCGTTGAAGTCGTAGCTGGGGTTGTGCAGGGTGCAGGGGCCCGCGCTGTGGCCGAGATCGCGGTGCTCGCCCTCGCCGTTGCCTATGAAGCAGTAGGCGCCGGGCTTGGCCTGCAGCATGTAGGCGAAATCCTCGGCGCCCATGGTCGGCTCCTGCGCCATCACGTTCTGCTCGCCGACGATGCCGGCCATGACCCGGCGCGCGAACAAGGCCTCGGGCGCCGAGTTCACGGTGGGCGGGTAGTTGCGCACGAACTCGAACTCGCATTGCGCCTCGTGCGCGGCGCAGCAGTGCTCGGCGATCTGCTGCATGCGCCGCTCGATCAGGTCCAGCACCTCGGTCGTGAAGGTGCGCACCGTGCCCTGCAGCTCGCAGCTGTCGGGCACCACGTTGGTGGCCTCGCCGGCGTGGATCATGGTGACCGAGACCACGCCCGCGTCGATCGGCTTCTTGTTGCGGCTGATGATGGTCTGGAAGGTCTGCACCATCTGGCAGGCGATCGGCACCGGGTCTATGCCGTTGTGCGGCAGGGCCGCATGGCTGCCCTTGCCGCGGATGGTGATCTTGAACTCGCTGCTCGAGGCCATCACCGGGCCCGGGCTCACGGCCAGGCTGCCCACCGGGTAGCCCGGCCAGTTGTGCATGCCGAACACGGCATCCATGGGGAACTGCTCGAACAGGCCGTCCTGCATCATCTCGCGCGCGCCGCCGCCGCCCTCCTCGGCCGGCTGGAAGATCAGGTAGACCGTGCCGTCGAAGTCGCGCTGCCGGGCCAGGTGCTGGGCTGCCGCCAGCAGCATGGCCACATGGCCGTCGTGGCCGCAGGCGTGCATCTTGCCGGGGTGCTGGCTGGCATGGGGAAAGCGGTTGAACTCCTGCATGGGCAGGGCGTCCATGTCGGCGCGCAGGCCGATGCCGCGTCCGCTCTTGCCGCCGTCGCGGCCCGGCACGATGCCGACCACGCCGGTCCTGCCCATGCCGCGGTGGACGGCTATGCCCCATTCCGTGAGCTTTTGCGCCACCAGCTCGGCGGTGCGGACTTCCTCGAAGCAGAGTTCGGGGTGGGCGTGGATCTCGCGCCGCAGCGCGGCGATGCCGGGGGCCTGGCCGGCGATGGAATCGATGAGCTTCATGCGGGAGAGTCTAGCGAGACCACGCCGCCTGCGCCATCACCCCGCCCGCCCCGGGGGCGGCGCCCAAGGCGCAAAATCTCCCCCCTGTTGCAGGATTTCAAACCCAAGCCATGTCCCCGATGAACGGCCCCTCTTCCGACGCCAGCGTGCAGGTGCGCGGCGCCTGCCCGCACGACTGCCCCGACACCTGCGCCCTGCTGACCACGGTGCAGGACGGCCGCGCCATCCGCGTGCAGGGCAATCCGCTGCATGCCCACACGGCCGGCGCGCTGTGCACCAAGGTCTCGCGCTACACCGAGCGGACCTACCACCCCGAGCGCATCCTGCAGCCGCTCAGGCGCGTCGGCCCCAAGGGGGCGGGGCGCTTCGAGCCCGTGGGCTGGGACGAGGCGCTGGCCGACATCGCGGCGCGCCTTCAGGCCATCGCCGCGCGCGACCCCCAGGCCATCCTGCCCTACAGCTACGCCGGCACCATGGGACTGGTGCAGGGCGAGGGCATGGCGGCGCGCTTCTTCCACAAGCTCGGCGCCTCGCACCTGGACCGCACCATCTGCGCCGCGGCCGGCGGCGAGGGCCTGGTCCAGACCCTGGGCGCCAAGGTCGGCATGAAGATCGAGTTCTTCGCCGAGGCCAGGCTGATCCTGATCTGGGGCAGCAACTCCATCGCCAGCAACCTGCATTTCTGGCGCCATGTGCAGCAGGCCAAGCGCGAGGGCGCGCGCATCGTCTGCATAGACCCGCGCCGCACCGAGACCGCCGACAAATGCCACGAGCACATCGCGCTGCGCCCGGGCACCGACGCGGCCCTGGCCCTGGCCCTGATGCACGAGCTGATCGCTCACGACTGGCTGGACCACGACTACATCGCGCGCCACACCCTGGGCTGGGAGGCGCTGCGCGAGCGCGCCCTGCAATGGCCGCCCGAGCGCGCGGCCGAGGTCTGCGGCATCCCGGTCGAGCAGATCCGGCGCCTCGCGCAGGACTACGGCACGACCCGGCCCGCCGCGATCCGCCTCAACTACGGCATGCAGCGCGTGCGCGGCGGCGGCAACGCGGTGCGCGCCATCGCCTGCCTGCCGGCGCTGACCGGTGCCTGGCGGCAGCGCGCGGGCGGCCTGCTGCTGTCGAGCTCGGGGCATTTCCCGGTGCGCCGCGCGGCGCTGCACCGCCCCGAGCTGCTGGGCGGGCGCCGGCCGCGCACGATCAACATGAGCACGATTGGAAACGCCCTTCTGGAGGGCGTGGGCGACGACCTGCTGCGCGAGACCTCGCCCGATTTCGGGCCGAAGATAGCGGCGCTGATCGTCTACAACAGCAACCCCGTGGCCGTGGCGCCCGAGTCGGCCCAGGTGGTGCGCGGCTTTGCGCGCAAGGACCTGTTCACCGTGGTGCTCGAGCAGTTCCAGACCGACACCGCCGACTGGGCCGACTACATCCTGCCGGCCACCACCCAGCTCGAGCACTGGGACATCCACACCAGCTACGGCCACACCGACGTGCTCTTGAACCGCCCGGCCATTGCCCCGCTGGGCCAGGCCCGGCCCAACACCGAGATCTTCCGCGCGCTGGCGCGCCGCATGGGTTTCGCCGATCCCTGCTTCGAAGACGACGACGAGACCCTGTGCCGCAGCGCGATCGGCGACGCGCAGGATTTCGAGCAGCTGCTCGCGCATGGCTTCGCCTCGCTGCCCCTGCCCGACGCGCCCTTCGCCGAGGGCGGCTTTCCCACGCCCTCGGGGCGCTGCGAGTTCTTCAGCGAGCGCCTGGCCGCGCAGGGCCTGGACGGCCTGCCCGACCATCTGGCCAACCACGAGGCGCCGGGTTCGTCGGACCGCTATCCGCTGGCCATGATCTCGCCGCCGGCGCGCAACTTCCTCAACTCGAGCTTCGTCAACGTCAAAAGCCTGCGCGACATCGAAGGCGAGCCCCTGCTCGAGATCCATGCGCAGGACGCGGCCGCGCGCGGCATCGCCTCGGGCCAGCTGGTGCGGGTGTTCAACGACCGCGGCGAGTACCGCTGCCGGGCCCAGGTGTCCGAGCGCGCGCGTCCCGGCGTGGTCAACGGCCTGGGCATCTGGTGGCGCAAGCTGGGGCTGAACGGCACCAACGTGAATGAGCTCACCAGCCAGAAGCTGACCGACCTCGGACGCGGCCCGGTGTTCTACGACTGCCTGGTCGAGGTGCAGGCGGCGGCCGGATCGGCATGAGGGCGGGGCGCGCCGTCAGGCTGGCGCTGGCCGCCGCGGCGCTGACGGGCCTGGCCGGCTGCGCCAACCTGGACTACTACTGGCAGTCCGCCTCGGGCCACTGGCAGCTCATGCGCGCAGCCCGGCCGGTCGAGGCCTGGATGGAAGAGACCCAGACCTCCGAGGCCCTGCGCCGGCGCCTGCGCCTGGCCCAGCGCATGCGTGCCTTCGCCGTGTCCGAGCTGCATCTGCCCGACAACGCCAGCTACCGGCGCTACGCCGAGCTGGGGCGCCGCGCCGCGGTGTGGACCGTGGTGGCCGCGCCCGAGTTCTCGCTGGAGGCCAGGACCTGGTGCTTCCCGGTGGCCGGCTGCGTCGCCTACCGCGGCTATTTCCTCGAGGACCAGGCGCGGGCCGAGGCCGCGGCCCTGCAGGCCCAGGGGCTGGAGACCCATGTGCAGGCCGTGCCGGCCTATTCCACCCTGGGCTGGATGAACTGGGCCGGCGGCGACCCGCTGCTCGACACCTTCATCCATTTCCCCGAAGGCGAGCTGGCGCGCCTGATCTTCCACGAGCTGGCGCACCAGCGGGTCTACGTGGCGGACGACACGGTGTTCAACGAGTCCTTTGCCACGGCCGTGGAGCGGCTGGGCGGCGAGCGTTGGCTGGCCCTGCACGGCAGCCCGGCCGCGCGCGCCGAGTACGCGGCCTTCGACGGCCGGCGCCGCGCCTTCCGCGCCCTGGTGCGCGCGTCTGGCGGCGAGCTCGCCGCGCTCTACGCGACGCCTGCCGGCGAGAGCGAGCGCCGCGCGCGCAAGCAGCAGGCCCTGCAGCGCTTTCGCGCGCGCTATGCGGCCCTGCGCGCGGGCTGGGGCGACGGCGCGCCGCGCCACAGCGGCTACGACGCCTGGGTCGCGCAGGCCAACAACGCCAGCTTCGCCGCCCAGGCCGCCTACGACGAGCTGGTGCCGGGCTTCGAGGCCTTGTTCGAGCGTGAAGGCCGGGACTGGCGGCGGTTCTATGATGCGGTGAAGCGGCTGGCCGAACAGCCCCAGGAGGCGCGCCGCCGCGCATTGAAGGAGATGCCCCATGGCTGACATCCACATCCGCCGCGAACATGGCCTGGGCCTGGCCGCGGCGCGCAAACTGGCCGCCAAGTGGGCCGAGCGGGTCGAGGCTGAGTTCGAGATGCGCTGCAGCTTCGAGCAGGGGCCGGCGGGCGACAAGGTCAGCTTCAGCCGCTCGGGCGTGAAGGGCAAGCTCAAGGTGGCCAAGGACCATTTCGAGCTCGACGCCAAGCTGGGCCTGCTGCTCGGTGCCTTCAAGGGCCGCATCGAGGCCGAGATCGTGAAGAACCTGGACGAGCTGCTGGACAAGAAGCCGGCGGCCGGGAAGAAGGCGTGACGGCGAGCTTCAACCTTGCCCGCTTCGACCTGGTCTCGGTCCGCCTGGCCGTGGCCTGCGCCCAGACCGGCAGCCTCACGGCCGCGGCGCGCGAGGCCCACCTGGCCCTGGCGGCCGCCAGCCGGCGCATCCGCGAGCTGGAGGACGCGGTCGGCAGTCCGCTGTTCGAACGCCATGCGCGCGGCCTCTCGCCCACGGCCGCCGGGCGCGTGTTCGTCAAGCACGGCCTCAGCCTGCTGCAGACCCTGGAGCAGCTGGGCGGCGAGCTGAGCGACCTGCGCTTGGGGCTGTCGCGCCACATCCGCCTGTGCGCCAGCACGGCGGCCATCAACCAGTTCCTGCCGCCGCTGCTGGCGCGCTACGCGGCCCTGCACCCGCAGGTGCGCGTGGACCTGGAGGAGCAGGTGTCCGAGGCCGTGGTCGCCACGCTGCGCGAGGGCCGCGCCGATGTGGGCGTGTTCGTCGAGGGGCCCGACGAGACCGGCCTGGCGACCCGGCTGTTCCGCCACGACGAGCTGGTGCTGGTGCTGCCGCGCGGCCACGCGCTGGCGGCGGCGCGCTCGCCGCTGCCCTTCGTCGAGGCGCTGGACCAGGACTGGATCAGCCTGAACACCGGCGCCGCCATGCTGCAAAAGCAGCAGCAGACCGCGCTGGCGGCCGGCAAGCCGCTGCGCCTGCGCATGCAGGTGCGCAGCTTCGACGCGGTCTGCCACCTGGTCGCCTCGGGCCTGGGCCTGGCCGTCTTGCCCAAGGCCGCCGCCCAGCCCATCGTGCGTGCCATGGGCCTGGTCACGCGGCCGCTGGCCGACGCCTGGGCCAAGCGCCGCCTGCGGGTGGCCACGTCGGCCGGCGCGGCCGACCCGGGGGTGGCGGCGCTGGTCGACTTCCTCGTCGCGCCCGAGCCCGCGGCGAAGCCTTCGCAGAACGCGAAGGCTGGGCGCCGCAAGCAGTAATGGACGGGACGCGGGCCGCGCGGCACACTGCGCGGCCATGGAGACTTCACAAACCGCATCCGGCGGCCCCACCCCTGGCCCGCTCGCCGGCCTCAAAGTCGTCGAGCTCGGCCAGCTGATCGCCGGCCCCTTCGCTGCCAAGACCCTGGCCGACTTCGGCGCCGAGGTCGTCAAGATCGAGCCGCCCGCGGACCCCCAGCGGCCGCAAGCGTCCGGGGGCGACCCGCTGCGCAAGTGGCGGCTGCTCAAGGACGGCACCTCGGTCTGGTGGCAGGTGCAGTCGCGCAACAAGCGCTCGCTGGCGCTGGACCTCAAGGACCCGGCGGCGCAGGACATCGTGCGCCGGCTGGCGCAGGACGCCGACGTGCTGATCGAGAACTTCCGCCCCGGCGCCATGGAAGGCTGGGGCCTGGGCCCCGAGGCGCTGCTCAAGCTCAACCCGCGCCTGGTCATGCTGCGCATCAGCGGCTACGGCCAGACCGGCCCCTACCGCGACAAGCCCGGCTTCGGCGTGGTGGCCGAGGCCATGAGCGGGCTGCGCCACCTGACGGCCGAGCCCGGCCGCGTGCCGGTGCGCGTGGGCGTCTCGATCGGCGACACCCTGGCTGCGCTGCACGGCGTGATCGGCATCCTGCTGGCGCTGCAGGAGCGCCAGCGCTCGGGCCAGGGCCAGGTGATCGACGTGGCGCTCTACGAGGCGGTGTTCAACTGCATGGAAAGCCTGCTGCCCGAATACAGCGCCTTCGGCGCGGTGCGCGGCCCGGCCGGCAGCGCCCTGCCCGGCATCGCGCCGAGCAACGCCTACCGCTGCAAGGACGAAGAGGCGTCGGCCGCCAGCGCCGGGCCGCCCCAAGCAAGGCCAGCCCCCTCGGGGGGCAGCGAACCACACGCAGTGGGGAGCGTGGGGGCCTATGTTCTGATCGCGGGCAACGGCGACAGCATCTTCAAGCGCCTGATGGCCACCATAGGCCGCGAGGACCTGGGCCAGGACCCGCAGCTGGCCGACAACGCCGGCCGCGTGGCGCGCGTGGAAGAGATCGACGCCGCGATAGCCGCCTGGACCGCCGAACGCACGGTCGACCAGGTGCTGGCCGCGCTCGACGCCGCCGCCGTGCCGGCCGGGCGCATCTACACCGTGGCCGACATTGCCAAGGACCCGCATTACCAGGCGCGCGGCATGATCGATCATGTGCAGATGGACGACGGCACCGAGCTGGCCGTGCCGGGCATCTGCCCGAAGCTCTCGCGCACGCCGGGCCAGCACCGGCGCAACGCGCCCATGCAGGTGGGGCAGGACAGCGAGGCCGTGCTGCGCGAGATTGGCCTCACGGCCGAACAGATCCAGGCGCTCAAGGACCGAGGCATCGTGGCAGGGGAGGCCGCATGACACGCATCTATTTCAACGAGGTCGCCACGCGCGACGGCTTCCAGATCGAGCCGAACTTCATCCCCACCGACACCAAGGTGGCGCTGGTCGACGCGCTCAGCCAATGCGGCTACGCCAAGATCGAGGTGACCTCGTTCACCTCGCCCAAGGCCATTCCCATGCTGCGCGACGCCGAGGAGGTGATGGGCCGCATCCGCCGCCGGCCGGGCGTCGAGTACACGGTGCTGGTGCCCAACCTGCGCGGCGCCGAGCGCGCGCTGGAGTCCAGGGCGGACGAGCTCAACCTCGTCATGTCCACCTCCGAGACGCACAACCTGGCCAACCTGCGCATGACGCGCGAGCGGAGCTTCGCCGCGCTTGAAGGCGTGATCCGCCATGTGGCCGGCCGCACGCCCATCAACGTTTCGCTGTCGACCTGCTTCGGCTGCCCCATGGAGGGCGAGGTGCCGCAGGACGAGGTGCTGCGCTTTGCGCGCCGCTTCGCCGAGCTCGGCGAGGACCGGGTAAGAGGCCTGACCATCTGCGACACCACCGGCATGGCGCATCCGGCCCAGGTGGCGCGCATGGTGGCGGCGCTGCAAAAGGAATTCACCGCGCTGCAGCTCACCCTGCATTTCCACAACACGCGCGGCATGGGCCTGGCCAATGTGCTGGCGGCGGTGCAGGGCGGCATCACGCGCTTCGACGGCTCGCTGGGCGGCCTGGGCGGCTGCCCCTATGCGCCGGGCGCGAGCGGCAATATCAGCAGCGAGGACGCCATCCACATGCTGGACGCCATGGGCTACGACACCGGCATCGATATCCCGCGCCTGCTGGACATCGCGCGCCAGCTGCCCGAGATCGTGGGCCACGAGGTGCCGGGCCAGGTGGCCAAGGCCGGGCGGATCACGGACCTGCACCCCGCGCCGGCCTATGTGGCCGAGCTGAGGGCGCGCGCCGCAGAGGGCGGCGCATGATCAGCCACCTCGACCATTTGGTGCTGACCACCAGCGACGAGGCCGCCTGCGTGGACTTCTACACCCGCGTGCTGGGCATGGCGCTGGAAAAATTCGTCGGAGGCCAGCCGCCCGTGGAACGCAAGGCCTTCAAGTTCGGCCAGCAGAAGATCAACCTGCATGTGCGCGGCAAGGAGTTCGAGCCCAAGGCGCATCTGCCGGTGCCCGGCGCGCTGGACCTGTGCTTTATCGCCAGCCTGCCGCTGGACCAGGTGATCGCGCGCCTGAACGCCGCAGCCTGGCCCATCGTGGAAGGCCCGGTGCTGCGCACCGGCGCCACGCAGAAGATCCGCTCGGTCTATGTGCGCGACCCGGACCTGAACCTGATCGAGATTTCCGAACCCGCCTGAATCCGAAAACATGAAGGAGACATACATGCAACGTCGTCACACCCTCGCCATCCTGGCCGCCCTCGGCGGCGCGGCGCTCGCCCCCGCCGCCTGGGCCCAGGCCAAGTTCCCGCAGCGCCCCATCACCCTGGTCGTGCCCACCGCACCCGGCGGCACCACCGATTTCACGGCGCGCCTGATCACCGAGCCGCTGTCGCGCGCCCTGGGCCAGCCGGTGGTGGTGGACAACAAGCCCGGCGCCTCGGGCAACATAGGCAACCAGCTCGTGGCCCGCGCCAAGCCCGACGGCCACACCCTGCTGGTGTCCTACAGCGGCTACCACGTGGGCAACCCGCATTTGTTCAAGCAGGCGGGCTGGGACCCGATCAAGGACTTCGCGCCCGTGGCCATGATGACGCGCGCGCCCCAGGTCATCGCCATCAGCCCCAAGCTGCCGGTCAGCAACCTCAAGGAGCTGATCGCCTACGCCAAGGCCCACCCGGGCAAGCTCAACTACGCCTCCAGCGGCAACGGCAGCATCCAGCACATCGCGGGCGAGCTGTTCAAGCAGCTCACCGGCACCTTCATCACCCACATTCCCTACCGCGGCTCGGGCCCGGCGGTGCAGGACCTGATGGCCGGCCAGGTGGACATCTTCATCACCACGCCGGCCGGCGTGGTCAGCCAGATCCAGGGCGGCCGGCTCAAGGGGATCGCCGTGACCAGCAAGCAGCGCCTGTCCTCGCTGCCGGGCGTGGCCACGGCGGCCGAGCAGGGCCTGAACGGCTACGAGCTCGACTCCTGGTTCGCGCTCTACGCGCCGGCCGGCACGCCGGCCGAGGTGGTGCAGCAGCTCAACACCGAGGTCAACAAGATCCTGGCCGCGCCCGAGGCACGCAAGAAGGCCGAGGACTCGGGCACCGACGTGGCCCAGATGACGCCGCAGCAGCTGGGCGAGTTCACGAAGAAAGAGCTCGAACACTGGGGCCGGGTGATCCGCGGCGCGAAGATCACCCTGGAGTGAGGGCTCGACGCGTTCAGTGAATCAAGGTCATGGCGCAGTTTTTCGCGGCGCCTCGGTCGAACGTCATCGTTCGCTCGCAGCCCGCTGCGGCGGCCGAGCGCTCGACCAGGCAGTCCGCGAAATCGGCCGAGCCGCCACGATAGACGCGAACCGCCCGCCATACCACCTCGGCGTTCTCCAGCACGATTTCCTTGGTGCGAAGCAGTGCTTCGAAGGCGGTGACGATATGGGCGCGATTCAATCCGTAGCAAGACAACAGCACCCAAGCCAGCTCCACAACCGCCACAAGAGGCACAAAGCCCGGCGTTTCCGCGGTCAGTGATTCGACCAGCCGGCTCGCCAAAGGCGACTGCCTCGCGTCATCCTGCATGATGTAGCGGACCAGCACATTGGTGTCGAGCCCAATCATCGTGCCGACGCCCCACGCGCGGCGATGGCGGCATTCATGTCCTCTATGGACACGGTTTTACCGTGCTTGCCGAACATGCCCTTGAGCTCGGTCACGGAGCGTGTGGCAGCGATGAACTCGTACCGCCCTGGCTCGATCTGGACGAACTCCACCCGGTCGCCCGTGCCAACGTGCAAGGCCTCGCGAATCTGGGCGGGGATGGTGATCTGCCCCTTGCTGGTGACAGTGGCGGTGGTCATGAAAATCTCCAAAAACTCCTTACTTTAATGTAAGGCATGTTTGTCCGCAAGTCAGTGTCAGGGCCGCATGCCGTGCCAGCGGCTCTTTCATTCGAGCGTGTCGAACAGTTCTAGGTAGCGCTGCATCGCCGCCTCGGCCGGCGTGCCCTTGAGGCCGTTCCAGGCGTCCCACTTGGCGCGGCCCACGAGGTCGCCCAGGCCGGGCCGGGGCGAGTCCGTGTCGCCGGCCGTGGCCTGCTTGTACAGCGCGTAGAGCTTGAGCAGCGTGGCGTTGTCGGGGCGCTGGCCGAGGTTCTTGGAATCGGCAACGGCGGCGTCGAAGCGGGCCTTGAGGTCGGACATGGACGGGACTCCTCTGGCAAAAGGCCCGATCTTAAGAGCCCGCGCCGTCATCGCCCTGGTAGGCCGAGACCAGCTGCAGCAGGTGCTGGCGCTGCTGCGCGCGCAGGTAGGGCAGCAGCAGGTGCAGCACATGGTGGGCGCCGCGCAGCAGGGCCTGCTGCGCGCGCTCGGGCTCCAGGGCGCGGCGCGGGTCGCGCACGTACTCGTAGCTCAGCCAGTAGGTCAGCACCACCACCATGCTGGTCGCGGTGGCGGCCGCCTCGCGCGTGTCGATGTCCAGGGCGCCATGGCGGGCCATGCTGTCCAGCATCGTGCGCACGGCGCGGGTCTTGTGCTTGAGAATTTCCTGGAAATGGGTCTCCAGCCGGCGGTTGCGCGACAGCAGGTCGTTGAGGTCGCGGTACAGGAAGCGGTATTGCCAGATCAGCTCGAACAGCGTGTGCATGAAGAACCAGGCGTGCTCCACGTCGCGCACCTCGTCGCTGGCATTGAGCAGCTCGCGCAGCGCGTGTTCGTAGCGGTCGAACAGGCTGTTGATCAGCTCTTCCTTGGCGGGGTAGTGGTAGTAGAGGTTGCCGGGGCTGATGCGCAGCTCGGCCGAGATCAGCGTGGTCGAGACATTGGGTTCGCCGAACCGGTTGAACAGGTCCAGCGTGACTTCCAGAATCCGTTCGGCCGTGCGGCGCGGCGCCTTCTTTGCCATGAGTCGGGTCCCCTTCTCTGGGGTTACTCTAACCGACTCGCGGGGCGGGGCGCCAAGGCGGCGGGCCAGGGGCGGGCCGTCGCCTGCCGCCGGGCTCATTCGGCGCTGGACTTGCGTGCCGGCGTTCGCTTGGCGGCGGGGGCCTTCTTGGCCACATGCTTGGCGGCGCCGGCCTTGGGCGCGGCCGAGTGCTTGGCCGCGCTGCGCTCCATCTCGTCGATGCGGGCGCTCAGCAGCTCGATGTCGCGGGCCGAGGGCACGCCCAGCGTCTTCAGGGCACGCGCCACGCGGTCCTCGAAGATGTTCTCGAGCTTGTCCCACTTGCCGGTGGCGCGCGAGGTCAGGTCGCTGGCCATGTCGGCCATGCGGCTGGTGACCTCGGTGATCTTCTCCTCGGCCGCGGCCTGGGTCTTGCGCTGGATGGCCAAGCCTTCCTTGACCAGGGCCTCGAACATCTTGCCGCCTTCTTCCTGGGCCTTGGCGAAGGCACCCAGGCCGGCCAGCCAGATCTGCTGCGCCGAATCCTTGACCGCGCCCGTCAACGGCGGATCGCCCGTTTCGTCAGCGGCATTGCTGGGGGGGGACTTCTTGTCCATGGGGGACTCCTCTCTATATACGGATCGTGGGCTGCCTGGCGCGGGACGCGCCAAGTCGGCTTTGTAACTTTACGCGCTGCCCCCAGCCCGGTTTAGGCGCCTGCTCCTAAATCGGCAGCAAGCGGGTACAGGCCATTACTTATTTTTTGTTACAGTGTTTCTACTGACTTTTTCAGGGGGAGTTCGACGTGTGCCATGCGCGCCGCTGGTCCGTTGCATCCCTGGGGCTTGCATGCCTCGGGCGCGGTGGTGTGTGCCTGATGCTCGCGATGGCGCTGAGCCTGCCCGTGCAGGCCAAGGGGCTGCTGCGGGTGCTGGCCTGGACCGGCTACGCCGACGGCGACTTGGTCAAGCGGTTCGAGCAGCGACTGGGCGCGTCGGTCGAGGTGACCATCGTGAGCTCGGACGACCAGTTGCGCGAGAAGCTGGCCGCACGCGAGGGCCGCGGTTTCGACGTGTTTGCCGCCAACACGGCCGAGCTGCAGCGCTACATCGACCAGGGCCTGGTGCAGCCGCTGTCACCGGTCCGCATCCCCAACATCGCGCGCCAGCAGCCTCAGTTCCGTGTCCCGGGCGCTGTGTCCGGCATCCACCGTGCCGGCCAGCTCTACGCCGTGCCCTACGCCTATTCCGAGATGGGCCTGATCTACGACCGGCGCCAGTTCCCGGAGGGGCCGCCGACCTCGCTCGAGGTGCTCTGGGACCCGCGCTTTCGCGGGCGGGTGCTGGCCTTCGACGACAGCACGCACAATTTCTCGCTGGCCGCGCAGCAGCTCGGTATCCCGCCGTTTCGCATCGGTGCCGACGACTGGGGGCGCATGACGCAAAGCCTGATCGCGCTGCGGCGCAATGTGCTGAGCTTCTACAAGCTGCCCGAAGAGGCGACCGAGCTGTTCCTGCGCCACCGCGTGGCCGTGATGTTCGCCACCTACGGCAGCCAGCAGCTCAAGCAGCTGCGCGACGCGGGCGCGGACGTGGGCTACGCGCTGCCGCGCGAGGGGGCCCTGGCCTGGCTGGACTGCTGGGCCATCGTGCGCGGCAGCCCCCAGGCCAGGCTGGCCGAGCAATGGATAGACTACATGCTGGAGCCCGGCGTCAGCGGCGAGCTCACGCGCCGCCACGGTCTCGCCAACACCGTCGATCCGGCCGCGACGGCCGCGACGGGCGTGACGGGCGGCCCGCTGGTCTGGCTGGAGCCGGTCGAGGACCCCGCGCGCCGTAGCATGCTGTGGCGCCGCATTCGGGCCGGGGACCGGCCCACGAGTTTCTGACATGCCACGCGTCGGCATCGCCCTGCGTCTGAGCGTCCTGCTGGCCGGCGTGGCCCTGCTGGCGGCCAGCCTCACCGGCTACTACGCCTACACCACCAGCCGCGAGCTGGTGCGCGACGGCGCCGAGCGCGAGCTCAGCACCGCCGCCCAGGTGCTGGGGCGCACCCTGAGGCTGGTGCTGGCGGATTCGACCCTCGATGCGCGGCAGCTGGCCGCCCTGCCCGGCGCGCTGCGCGTGCTGGAGGCGCAGGACGATGCGGCTGCCGAGGCGCAGAAGCAGTCGCTGGCAGAGATGTTCAGCGCCATGCTGTCGGCCCACCCGACCTACCAGCAGGCCCGCCTGATCAGCGCGGACCGCCATGGGCTCGAGCTGGTCCGGGTGCGGCGCGATGGCTCGCGCCTGGTGCGCGTGCCCGATGCGGACCTGCAGGAAAAATCCCATCTGCCCTACGTGTTCGAGACGCTGCACCGCGACGGCACCCTGTACCTGTCGTCGATTCATCTGAACCGCGAGCCGGGTGCCGACGCCGGGCAGGAGCGGCCGTCGCTGTACGTGGCCATGCCCGTCAAGGGGCGCGCCGGCCGTACCGTGGGCCTGGCGGTCATCGACATCGACGTCAGCCAGAGCTTCGCCCTGCTGAAGGCCGACCTGCCGCCGCGCTACGCCGTGTACCTGGCCAACCAGTGGGGCGACGTGCTGGTGCATCCCGATGCCGCCCAGGCCTTCGGCTTCGAGAACGGCCGGCGCATCCTGATCCAGGACAGCTTCCCCGAAGTGGCGGCCGTGGTGCAGGGGCGCAGCGAGAGCGTGACCGTTTCCGCGCCGGCTTCCGGTGCCGCCGGGGCGAACGTGCCGGCCGCGGTGTTCACGCGCCTGCCCTTCGGGGCCGCGACCGACCAGCGCTTCCTGATCCTGGGGCTGGCCCAGCCGCTGGACGGCATCCTGCAGGAGACCACCGAGCTCGGCCAGGTGCTGCTGCGCATGGTGCTGGTGATCAGCCTGCTGGCCAGCGCCTTGGCGGTGGGGCTGGCGCGCTCGCTGACCCGGCCCTTGCAGCAGATGGCGGGAGCGGCCACCCGGCTCGCGCGGGGCGAGGAGGACGTCCAACTGCCGGTGCGGCGCACCGACGAGCTGGGCCTGCTGGCCCGCAGCTTGGCGCAGATGCAGAGCCAGATCGCGCAGCAGCTGGCGCAGCTCAAGGCCAGCCGCGACGCGCTGGAGCAGATGGCCCACCAAGACACCCTGACCGGCCTGCCCAACCGCAGGACGCTGCTGGCGACGCTGACGCAGGCCGTGGCCCGGACCCGGCGCAACGGCACGGTGCTGGCCCTGCTGTTCGTGGACCTCGACCATTTCAAGGACATCAACGACATCCAGGGGCATGCCCGGGGCGATGCCGTGCTGAAAGCCGTGGCCGAGCTGCTGCGCGCTGGCGTGCGCCAGACCGACCTGGTGGCGCGCCTGGGGGGCGACGAGTTCGTGATCGTCTGCGAGGGCCTGGCACAGGCCGAGCAGGCGCAGCGGCTGGCCGCCAAGCTGAACGAGGGGCTGCATCGGCCGCTGCCGCTGGAGGGCCCGCCGGTCGTGCTGAGCGCCAGCATAGGCATCAGCCTCTATCCGCAGGACGGGGCCACGGCGCAGGAGCTGCTGAACGCCGCCGACAAGGCCATGTACCGCGCCAAGGCCAGCGGGCGAAATACCTTCAGCTTTGCCGGGGCGGACGCAGGGGCCGGCATGGCATGACACCCGGCCCCGTCGCCGCCTTGTACCTCGATCGCCCAGGGCGCTCTCGCGCCTTCCCCGGCTGGTAGGACGATTTTTTAAGAAGAAGTAGACTTGACGCCATGGAACTAGAAATCTACAACGCATTTGTCAAAGCCGGCATCAGCGAAGTGGACGCTAAGGAAGCGCTGATTAATTCACTTTTTAAGCACCTTATCCTTCATAACTCATTGATTTCATTGAGGCCAAAGGATGTCGAGCCGAATTAATCAGCGCCTCCCTAAGGCCGCTGTCGAGTCGATCAGCAAAGAGATCGACAAGCGTTATTCCCTACACGCCGCCCAGCTCGCCACGCGCGGCGACGTGGGCGAGGTGAAGCAGGAATTGGCCGAAATGGAAGGGCGCCTGCTGCGAGCGATGAATGACATGCAACGCTGGACACTGGGTGCGATGTTCGCCGCGCTGGCCGCTTTGGCGGTGATCACGAAGCTATGGCGCTGAGCAGCCCGGCACCTCGATGAAAAAACCGCCTTCGGGCGGTTTTTTGCTGGTGCGCCCAGCATCGGCGCACTCCTGGAGGTGCGGCGATGAGGTCATGTGCGGCGTGATCGCCAGAGTCATAGCCAGAGTCCCTCCGACCGTCTGAATCCGGTGTAATATGCCTCTGTCATATGACACAAGGAGGCGCGCATGACCATTACCGCCAAGCTATTCATGAGCGGCCGCAGCCAAGCCATTCGATTGCCGGCCAAGTTGCGTCTGGATGCGAAGGAAGTGCGTATCGAACAGGTCGGCAAGGCGCTCTGGGTGCAGCCCGAAGCATCGCCGGACCAGAGCATGGCCGACTGGCTGAAGGCGTTCTACCAGACCACGGAACCCCTGCCCGACACTTTTCTTGCGGAGCGGAACGACAGCCCGCCGCAAGCGCGTGACTGGTCCTGAATCCCGTCATGCGTCGAACGCTGGACACCAACATCTGCAGCTACATCCTGCGTCGCCATCCCGCCTCGATGATCGAGCGGTTTGCAGAGCTGGACCGCGGGCAACTCTGGCTGTCTGCCATCGTGGCGGCCGAACTGCGCTTCGGCGCGGCCAAGCTGGCTTCCGTCCGCTTTTCCGCCGCGGTCGAAGCCTGGCTGGCCGGTTTCGATGTGCGTCCCTGGCCCACCGAGGCCGCCATGCACTACGCCAACATCCGGGTCGGGCTGGAGCGGGCCGGGAAAACCATTGGCGGCATGGATCTGCTGATCGCCGCGCATGCCATGGCCGAAGACTCGGTCGTCGTGACCAACAACGCGCGAGAATTCCTGCGTGTGCCCGGTCTGGCTGTAGAGGAATGGGCCCTGTGAGCATGAAGAAAGAGATCAACCCCGACCTGCCCCTCAAGGTCCGGCAGGTCGGCCCCGCGCCCAGCAGCGCCTGTCCCGCCCCGGCCAAGCGCCTGCAGAATTCGCGCCTGGAGACGGCTTGGCTGCGGGCCGCCTTCGGCCTCCACCTGCCGCCCTGGCAGCAGGGCGTGGACCGCATGCTGGAAGAAGTTTTTTGCATAAAATAAGGCATCAACTGATGATTTTTTTGATGCCTTGGAGGTCGATCAATGCGCACCACCCTCAACCTTGACGACGAATTGCTGGCGCAGGCACAGCAAATCAGCGGCGTGACCGAGCGCACCCAGTTGATCCGCGAGGCGCTGCTGGCGCTGGTGCAGCGGGAGAGCGCGCGTCGCCTGGCGCGCCTCGGGGGGACCGAAACCCAGCTCCAGCCCATTCCCCGCCGCAGGGATGCGTCGGCGTGATGCTGGTGGACACCTCGGTCTGGATCGACCATCTGCGGCGTGGCGACGCGGAACTGGTGGCAAGCCTCCAGGCTGGCCTGGTCGGCGTGCATCCCTTCGTGGTGGGTGAGCTGGCCTGCGGCAATCTGCGGAACCGCGCCGAGGTGCTGGGTCTGCTGCAGGCGTTGCCGCCCATGTCGGTGGCCACTGACAAGGAGGCCCTGTTTTTCATCGACCAGCATGCGCTGATGGGGCGCGGCGTCGGCTATGTGGATGTTCACTTGCTGGCCTCGGCCCGGCTGGGTGGGGCTCAGCTCTGGACGCGGGACAAAAGACTGCATGCCATTGCCGCCGAACTCGGCTTGGCGTATGCCGAAACGCAACACTGAATGCTGGTCAGGTACGGCTATGACCAATGCCTGCTCACCTGCGGGGTGCTGCGACGCTCCCCTTGGGCGACGATCAGGTCCGCACCCTCGACCAACTGGTCTTCCGCTTCGGCCGGCTGCAGGACGCCATGGGCACCCGCCTGTTGCCTGCGCTCTTGCAGCTGACGCAGGAGTGGCGCGACGACGAGCCATTTCTCGACAAGCTCAACCGGGCGGAAAAGCTGGGCATGCTCCCCAGCGCCGAGCAATGGCAACTGCTCAGGGAGCTGCTCAACCAGACTGCGCATGAATACCCCTCCCAGCCGGAACTGGTGCGCGCCAATCTGCGGCGGCTGGTGGCGCAAGTGCCCACGCTGGAGCAGGCCCATGCGCAGCTGGCAGCGGCGGCGCAGCAGCGCGCCGGTGCGCATCGTTCTTGAACGCCACCCGCCCCGCTTCAAGCAAGCGCGCATGCAGCAGCCAGAGTCACAGCCAGAGTCACAGTTCGCGTCAACGACCACGCGCTGCACGCTCGGCCCTCATTTCCTTCAGGTGTTGGCTTCCGGATTTGGCGAGCTTGGCGGGGCGGGTCTTGCTGTGCAGCGTGCGCCACTCCTCCAGGTTGCCAGAGCGGCGAATCACCGGCATGTCACCGGCCTTGAGCTCGATGTGCATCAGTGCGGGACGCGACGAATCGGCCGCGGGCAACGCAGGCTCGGCAGTTTTCTTCGTGGTGCGCCTGGTGGCGAGCAGGTCAAGCATGGTGGCCTCTCTGGTGACAGATCAATTTTGCCAGATCGTGAACGAACGGGAAGGCTGCGGCGCGATCGGCGAGCGGTCTTGCTATGGCGGGGGAGTGGCGCCAGATCTTCTACAAGTCACAGCCAGAGTCGCTCCGACGGGGCCTGTCCAACCGCCGGTTCCTGGAGACGCTGGAGCCGTGGAGACCGGCATCCGCAAGGCTGCGCAGTGGTGCTTGGCCCAGCCGCGAGGTTCGGCCGTGAGCTACTTGTTGTTGGACACGAATGTGGTTGAGACGGAGGTTGTCGCAGCGTTGGTAATATTTCCCGGCAGACGGTAATATCAAGCCATGAATACGTTGACCGTCAAGATTCCCCCCAGCCTTGTCGCTGCACTGGAGCAGGTCAGCGAGCAGGAGCACTTGAGCAAGTCCGAGTTGGTGCGCCGCGCGCTGGCGGCCTACATTCGCCAGCGCAATCAGCCTCACACCTTCGTTTCCGCGCTGGAACAGGCCGGGGATCTGGTCGGTTGTTTCAGTGGGGGGCCCGCAGACCTGTCCAGCAATCCGCGCCACTTGGACGGGTTTGGCAGCGTCTGATGCCTCATCTCATCTTGGACACCGGGCCGTGGGTGGCCTTGCATTGCCGTGACGATGCCCACCATGAATGGGCCAAAGAGCAGTTTTCCCAACACCCAGGCCCTTTCCTGACCTGCGAGGCCGTTGTTGCCGAAACTTGCTTTCTGCTTGCCCGCGTCGGCTTCGATCCGGCCAAGGCGCTGGCCCTGGTCGAGCGTGACGTGGTTCAGGTGGGGATGGCACTTTCCGAAGAGGCCTCCGCTGTCAGAGCACTGTTCGAGCGGTATGGCAACGTGCCCGCCTCCTTGGCTGATGCCTGCCTGATCCGCATGGCCGAGCTGTATGAGTCCTGCCACGTCCTCACGCTGGACAGCGATTTCAATGTCTATCGACGCCACGGACGCAAGGTCATCCCCGTGATTTCCCCCCGTGCCTGAGCGGCCTCATCATCCAGTGGGCGCCAACCCCACCGCCATCCGGTGACCTCTGGCGGGTAGCCCCAGCCTGTAGACCAAGGATGAGGCGGATGTGCTGCTGCGATGCGCAGGTTTACAGCGGCGTGCCAGCACGCCATGCGCACCCCTAAATTGAGCCCGAAACGGGCCGGTTTCGGGATTTTTTGTCACCGGTGGGGGTGAGATAATCCACAGGGTGACCCCAGTCGTCGCAGAACGGCGCTTCACCAAGGGATTCTCATGATTCTTGTCACTGGCGGCGCCGGCTTCATCGGCGCCAACTTCGTACTCGACTGGCTGGCGCAAGGCGATGAGCCGGTCCTCAACCTCGACAAACTCACCTACGCCGGCAACCTGGAGACCCTGGCCAGCCTGCAGGGCGACGCGCGCCATGTCTTCGTGCAGGGCGACATCGCCGACGGCGCCCTGGTGTCCCGCCTGCTGGCCGAGCACCGGCCGCGCGCCGTGATCAACTTCGCCGCCGAAAGCCATGTGGACCGCAGCATCCACGGCCCCGAGGATTTCATACAGACCAACGTGGTCGGCAGCTTCCGCCTGCTCGAGGCCGTTCGCGCCTACTGGCAGTCGTTGCCTGACGTCATGGCGAGCCCCGAAGGGGCGTGGCCATCCACCGTGGATCGCCACGGGCCTTCGCCCCTCGCGATGACGCAAGGGACTGTCATTGCGAGCCCCGAAGGGGCGCGGCAATCCACGCTGGGTCGCCACGAGGCTGCGCCCCTCGCGATGACGCCAACCCGGGAATCCTTCCGCTTCCTCCATGTCTCCACCGACGAGGTCTACGGCAGCCTGGCCCCCGGCGCCCCGGCCTTCAGCGAGCAGCACCGCTACGAGCCCAACAGCCCGTATTCGGCCAGCAAGGCCGCCAGCGACCACCTGGTGCGTGCCTGGCACCACACCTACGGCCTGCCGGTGCTCACCACCAACTGCAGCAACAACTACGGCCCCTGGCATTTCCCCGAGAAGCTGATCCCGCTGATGATCGTCAACGCCCTGGCCGGCAAGGCCTTGCCCGTCTACGGCGACGGCCAGCAGGTGCGCGACTGGCTCTACGTCAAGGACCACTGCAGCGCGATCCGCCGCGTGCTCGAGGCTGGCAAGGTCGGCGAGACCTACAACGTCGGCGGCTGGAACGAGAAGCCCAACCTGGAGATCGTGCACCGGGTCTGCGCCCTGCTCGACGAGCTGCGCCCGCGCGCCGATGGCCAGTCGTTCAAGGCGCAGATCAGCTTCGTCACCGACCGCCCCGGCCACGACCGCCGCTACGCCATCGACGCGCGCAAGCTCGAGCAGGAGCTCGGCTGGAAGCCCGCCGAGACCTTCGAGACCGGCATACGCAAGACCGTAGAGTGGTACCTGGCCCACCCCGAGTGGGTGCAGCATGTGCAGTCCGGCGCCTACCGCGAGTGGGTGCAGACCCAGTACGCCGCATGAATGAGAAGGAGCGCCGCATGAAGATCCTGCTGCTCGGCAAGAACGGCCAGCTCGGCTGGGAGCTGCAGCGCAGCCTGGCGCCGCTGGGCGAGCTCGTGGCGCTGGACCGGCATGGCGCGGCCCCAGGCCAGATCCTGTGCGGCGACCTCGCGGACCTGGAGGGCCTGGCGCAGACCGTGCGGCAGCTGCGCCCCGACCTCATCGTCAATGCCGCGGCCCACACCGCCGTCGACAAGGCCGAGAGCGAGCCCGAGCTCGCCCACACCCTCAACGCCCTGGCGCCCGAGGTGCTGGCGCGCGAGGCCCAGGCCTGCGGCGCCTGGCTGGTGCACTACAGCACCGACTACGTGTTCGACGGCCTGGGCAGCCAGCCCTGGACCGAGGCCGACCAGCCCGCGCCGCTCAACGTCTACGGCCAGACCAAGCTGGAGGGCGAGCTGCGCATCCAGGCCGCCTGCCCGAACCACCTGATCCTGCGCGCCAGCTGGGTCTATGCGGCGCGCGGCGGCAACTTCGCCAAGACCATGCTGCGCCTGGCCCAGGAGCGCGAGCGCCTGTCGGTGGTTGCCGACCAATGGGGCGCGCCCACCGGCGCCGAGCTGCTGGCCGACGTGACGGCCCACGCCATCCGCCAGGCCCTGCGCCAGCCCGAGGTGGCGGGTATCTACCACCTGGCGGCCGGCGGCGCGACCAGCTGGCATGGCTACGCCAGCCACGTGATCGCACGCGCCAGGGAGATCAAGCCCGAGCTTGCGCTCAAGGCCAGCCACATCGACCCCGTGCCCAGCAGCGCCTTCCACGCCGCGGCCAAGCGCCCGCAGAACTCGCGCCTGGACACCGCCAAGCTGCAAGCCACCTTCGGCCTCAGCCTGCCGCCCTGGCAGCAGGGGGTGGACCGCATGCTGGCCGAAATCCTCTGACTACCGATACCACCATGACGCAACGCAAAGGCATCATCCTGGCCGGCGGCTCCGGCACCCGGCTGCACCCGGCCACGCTGGCCATCAGCAAGCAGCTGCTGCCGGTGTACGACAAGCCCATGATCTACTACCCGCTGAGCACCCTGATGCTGGCGGGTATGCGCGACATCCTGATCATCAGCACGCCGCAGGACACGCCGCGCTTTCAGCAATTGCTGGGCGACGGCAGCCAGTGGGGCATTAACCTGCAATACGCCGTGCAGCCCAGCCCCGATGGGCTGGCGCAGGCCTTTTTGATCGGCGAGGAGTTCCTGGGCGATGCACCCAGCGCCCTGGTGCTGGGCGACAACATCTTCTACGGCCACGACTTCCAGCCCCTGCTGGCCAACGCCATGGCGCGCGAGCAGGGGGCCACCGTGTTCGCCTACCACGTGCAGGACCCCGAGCGCTACGGCGTGGCCGAGTTCGATGCGCAAGGCAAGGTGCTCTCGCTCGAGGAAAAGCCCCAGGCGCCCAAGAGCCACTACGCCGTCACCGGCCTGTACTTCTACGACAGCCAAGTGGTGGAACTCGCCAGAAGTCTCAAGCCCTCGGCGCGCGGCGAGCTCGAGATCACCGACCTGAACCGCCTGTACCTGGCGCAAGATCGGCTTCACGTCGAAATCATGGGCCGTGGCTACGCCTGGCTGGATACCGGCACGCACGACAGCCTGCTCGAGGCCAGCCAGTTCATCGCCACGCTGGAGCGCCGCCAGGGCCTGAAGATCGCCTGCCCCGAAGAGATCGCCTGGCGCCAGGGTTTCATCGGCACCGAGCAGCTCGAGAAGCTGGCCCAGCCGCTGGCCAAGAACGGGTACGGCCAGTACCTGCTGCGCCTGTTGGGTGAGAGAGGGCAAGGCTAGAATTTCCCCATGCGACTGACGCCTCAGCAGATCGAGAGCCTCAAACAGGCGGCGGCCGAAGTGTTTGGCAGCCAGGCGCAAATTCGCCTGTTCGGTTCGCGTGTGGACGAGCAGCGGCGTGGCGGAGACATCGACCTCTACGTGACCGGCATCGCCCTTCCTCTGGAAGCGCAGCTGGACGCCAAGCTCCGCTTTATCGTCAAGGCCAAGCAGCGGCTGGGCGATCAACGTATCGACTTGGTCTTTGCGCCTCTGCCTGGCCAGCCCATCCAGCCCATCCAGCGCATGGCCGAAGCGACCGGAGTGCCATTGTGAGTCCGCAGGAAATCATCGTTTTCAAGCTCCAGCCTGCGCTGGAAGAATGCGCCATGCACCGCCAGCGCCTGCACCAGGCCTGGCTGGAAGCCAGCGGGTTTGCCGCATTGAAGGAAGACGCCGCGGCCGCCCCCTTGGGCGACGATCAGGTCCGCACGCTGGACCAACTGGTCTTTCGCTTTGGTCGACTGCAAGACGCCATGGGCACCCGCTTGTTGCCGGCGCTCTTGCAGCTTACGCAGGAGTGGCGCGACGACGAGCCTTTTCTCGACAAGCTCAACCGGGCGGAAAAGCTGGGCATGCTCCCCAGCGCCGAGCAATGGCAACTGCTCAGGGAGATGCGCAACCAGACTGCGCATGAATACCCCTCCCAGCCGGAACTGGTGCGCGCCAATCTGCGGCGGCTGGTGGCGCAGGTGCCCGTGCTGGAGCTGGCCCATGCGCAGCTGGCGGCGGCGGCGCAGCAGCGCACCATGGCACATCGCTCATGAAAGTCATCCCCACCGCCATCCCCGACGTGCTGATCATCGAGCCCAAGGTGTTCGGCGACGCGCGCGGCTTCTTCTTCGAGAGCTTCAACCAGAGGGCCTTCAACGAAGCCACTGGCCTTCATGAGACCTTCGTGCAGGACAACCACAGCCGCAGCGCCAAGGGCGTGCTGCGCGGCCTGCACTACCAGTTGCAGCAGCCCCAGGGCAAGCTGGTGCGCGTGGTGCGCGGCGCCGTGTTCGACGTGGCGGTGGACATCCGCAAGAGTTCACCCACGTTTGGCCAATGGGTGGGGGTGGAGCTGAGCGAGGACAACCACCGCCAACTCTGGGTGCCGGCCGGCTTCGCGCATGGCTTCCTGGTGACCAGCGAGTCTGCCGATTTTCTCTACAAAACCACCGACTACTACGCGCCGGCGCACGAGCGCTGCATCGCCTGGAACGACCCGGACATCGCCATCGCCTGGCCGCTGCAAGGTGCCATGCCGCAGCTCTCGGCCAAGGACCAGGCCGGGGTTGCTCTGTCGCAGGCCGCACTGTTTGCGTGAGCGCGGGCTAGACATCGCTGCGCGAGCGAAACGCCGCGCAGACAAGAACATTGATTCAAGGGGAGCCCCATGACACATACCACTCTTGACGCCGTGACCAAGCAAAGCGGCGTGGCTTTTGGCACCAGCGGCGCGCGCGGCCTGGTGACTCGCATGACGCCGGACGTGTGCAGCGCCTATGCGCAGGCGTTCTTGCGCGCGGTGTGTCCCGAGGCAAAAAACCTGGTGATTGGCCACGACCTGCGCCCCAGCAGCCCGGCGATGGCGGCTGCGTGCGCCCAGGCGGCGGCGAATGCCGGCTTGGAAGTGGCATTCGTGGGCGCATTGCCCACGCCTGCCGTGGCGCACTACGCGGCGACCTTGCATGCCCCCTCGATCATCATCACCGGCAGCCATATTCCGTTCGACCGCAACGGCATCAAGTTCTATCGGGCCGAAGGGGAAATCAGCAAGGCGGATGAACAGGCCATGCTGTCGGCAACCGTGGCCCTACCCCAGGTCGACGAACTTCTGTCCCCACTGCCGCCTGTCGAGGTGCAGGCGCAGCAGGTTTATCTGCGCCGCTACGTCGACTTCTTCGGCGCGCAAGCCCTGCAGGGCCTGCGCGTGGCGGTCTACGAACACTCCAGCGCGGCGCGCGACGTGCTGCGCTCGATTCTGGAGGCGCTGGGCGCCCAGGTCTTGTCGCTGGGCCGCACCGACACCTTCGTGCCGATCGACACCGAGGCCGTGCGCCAGGAAGACATTGCCCAGGCGCGCCAATGGGCCCAGGCGCATGGCTTCGACGCCATCCTGTCGACCGACGGGGACGCGGACCGCCCATTGATCGGCGACGAGCAGGGCAACTGGCTGCGCGGCGACGTGGTCGGCATCCTCTGCGCGCAGTACCTGGGGGCCGATGTCGTGGTCACGCCGGTGAGCAGCAACACGGCCGTGGAGCAGTCCGCAATCTTCGCGCGGGTGATCCGCACGCGGATCGGTTCGCCGCACGTGATTGCGGGCATGGAGGATGTCGCCTCAATGCAGGCCCCCTCTCGCAAGGAGGAGCCGCCGGTGGTGGTGGGCTACGAGGCGAATGGCGGCTTCCTCCTGGGCAGCGAGGTCGTCCGAAGCGGCGGGCATCTGAAGGCCCTGCCCACCCGCGACGCGGTGCTGCCCATGCTGGCGCTGCTGTGCATGGCGCGCGAGAAGGGCTGCCGGCTGTCCGAGCTGAGCGCGCACCTGCCCAGGCGCTACACCGCCAGCGACCGCCTGCAAGACTTCGCGACCGAGACCAGCCGCGAGCTCATTGCGCGATTGGGCGGCGACATGGGCCATGCCGCTGAGTTGCTGGCTTCGGATGCCGGCCCCGTGGTGGCGGCGAACACGATCGACGGCTTGCGCCTGACCTTTGCCAATGGCGACATCGTCCACCTGCGCCCGTCTGGCAACGCACCAGAACTGCGCTGCTACGCCGAGGCGGATTCGGAGGCGCGCGCGCGGGCGCTGTGCGATGGCGCCCTGCAAAGCGTTCTTTCGCTAAGCCGTGAAGAATCCCACGAGCAGCCTGGACGTTGAAACACCGCATGCGCGTTCTTCAATTCGGCCGCTTCTGGAACGAGAACCATGGTGGCGTGGAGCGTCATGTGGCCTCGCTTTGCAAGGGGCTGGCCGCGCAGGGCGCGGAGGTGGTCAACCTGGTGGCCGCAGCCGGCTTGCAGGGCAGCGACGAGTTGCTGGACGGCTACCGCCTCGTGCAGGCGCCCTCGTTCGGCATGGCGTTCAGGACGGCCATGTCCCCTGCGCTGGTCATGAAGGCCTTGCAGTTGCACCGCGAAAAGCCGTTCGACATCTTTCACCTGCATTTCCAGGACCCGCTCACGCACCTGGCGTCCCTGCTTCTGCCCGCCCAAGTCAAGCGGGTGATCACCTGGCACCACGACATCGTGCGCCAGAAGCGCCTGCTCGCTCTGTACAAGCCTTCGCTGCAGCGCGAGCTGCGCCGGGCCGATGCGCTGGTGGCCGCCACGGCCGCGCACTTCGACACTTCGACGCAAATCCCGGTGGACATTCCCCCGCAGCGGCGCCACGTCATCCCCTATGGCATGGATTTCAGCGCCTTGCAACTGACCGAGCACACGGCGGCGCTGGCCGATGAATTGCGCGCGCGAGCCGGCCAGCGCAAGCTGGTCTTTGCGCTCGGGCGCCATGTGTCCTACAAGGGCTTCGACGTGCTGATCGACGCCATGCGCCAGGTCGATGCGGTGCTGATGCTCGGCGGCAGCGGGCCGCTGACCCAGGAGCTGCAGCAGCAGGCCCAGGCCCAGGGCGTGGCGGACCGCATCCTCTTCATCGGCCGCATTCCCGAGCCAGACCTGGCGGCCTATTTCCACGCCTGCGATCTGTTCTGCCTGCCCTCGGTCAGCGAGATGGAGGCTTTTGGCCTGGTGCAATTGGAGGCCATGGCCTGTGGCAAGCCGGTGGTGTGCACGCAGTTGGGCAACGGGGTCAACGTGGTCAACGTGCATGGCGAGACCGGGCTGGCCGTGCCGGTGGGCGATGCGCTGGCGCTGGCGCAGGCCTTGCAGCATTTGCTGCAGGACGCGGGCCTGCGCGAGCGCCTGGGTGCCAAGGGACGTGCCCGGGCGTTCGGCCTGTATTCCCAGCAGGCCATGACGGCGGCCCACGGCCGGCTGTATCAGGACCTGCTGGTGCAGAAGCGCGCCGCTTGACAATTGGCTTCCTGGTGCCTCGCCCTGTTGGGGTGAGCAGCTTGTGCCGGACGATGGCGTTCGACTTGGATAGCCTGGCTTGATGGTTGTGCTCCGTGCCGTCACGGATTACAATTGCGCATGATCGTCAGCTTTCGCCACAAGGGGCTCGAACAGTTCTATGGGACGGGGTCGGTCCGTGGCATTCAGGCGAGCCACGCCAAGAGGCTTGCCCTCATCCTGGCAGCCCTTGATGCCGCTACGCAATCGGCCGACATGGATTTGCCAGGCTTGCGTCTGCACCCGCTCAAGGGCGATCGGAAAGGCACTTGGTCGGTAACGGTGAACGGCAATTGGCGAGTGACTTTCCGCTTTGTCGGTGCCGACGTCGAACTGGTCGATTACCAGGACTACCATTGAAACAGGACACCATGATTCATCAGCATCCCCACCCCGGCGAGCTCCTCAAGGAAATGGTGTTCGAGCCGTTGGGCTTGACGGTCAGCGACGCGGCCGAAAAGCTGAGCATGTCTCGCCCAGCGCTGTCGCGCGTGCTCAACGGCCACGCCGGCATCAGCCCTGATCTGGCGATTCGTCTGGAGACGGCCGGCGCAAGCACGGCCCGGTTCTGGATCAACCTCCAGGCCAATTACGACTTGTGGCTGGCCATGCAGCACAAGCAACCAAAGGTGCAAAGACTTCAGGCTGCGACTTCCGCTACGGCGTAGGCCACCCAATCAGGACTTGCTGAGTACCTGCCGGTACTCGAGTTTGCTGGCCGGGCGTTCAGCCGAGTGCGGCATGGTAGGCCGCTAGCGTACGGCTGGCCGTAGCCTGCCAGGTGAAGCGTCGGGCCTGGTCCAGCCCCTTCTGTATGCGTGCTTCGCGCCCCGCTTGATCTTCGGCGCATTGGCGCATTGCCCATGCGATCTGCTCGACCGATTCCGGGTCCACCAGCGTGGCCGCATCGCCCGCGACTTCCGGCAGCGATGTGGTGTTGGACGTGATGACCGGGATGCGTGACGCGAAACCTTCCAGCACGGGCAGGCCGAATCCTTCATACAGGGAGGGAAACACCAGGCCCTGGGCAGATTGCAGGATCGCAAAAATGTCAGCGCGTGGCACGTATTTCAGCCAGCGCCTTGTGCCTGAAGCTTCCACGGCAGCAAGCTCTGGCAGCAGCTCTTCGGTTCGCCAGCCATTCTGACCAACGATCACCAGCGGATGCTGGCGGCGCAACTCCGTTGGCAGCGCGAGCTGCGCCGGGCCGATGCGCTGGTGGCGGCCACGGCCGCGCACTTCGGCACCTCGACGCAGATCCCGGTGGACATTCCCCCGCAGCGGCGCCACGTCATCCCCTATGGCATGGACTTCAGCGCCTTGCAGCTGACCGAGCACACGGCGGCGCTGGCCGATGAATTGCGCGCGCGTACCGGCCAGCGCAAACTGGTCTTTGCGCTCGGGCGCCATGTGTCCTACAAGGGCTTCGACGTGCTGATCGACGCCATGCGCCAGGTCGATGCGGTGCTGATGCTCGGCGGCAGCGGGCCTCTGACCCAGCAGCTGCGGCAGCAGGCCCAGGCCCAGGGCGTGGCGGACCGCATCCTCTTCATCGGCCGCATTCCCGAGCCAGACCTGGCGGCCTATTTCCAAGCCTGCGATCTGTTCTGCCTGCCCTCGGTCAGCGAGATGGAGGCCTTTGGCCTGGTGCAACTGGAGGCCATGGCCTGCGGCAAGCCGGTGGTCTGCACGCAACTCAACAATGGGGTCAACGTCGTCAACGTGCATGGCGAGACCGGCTTGGCTGTGCCGGTGGGCGATGCGCTGGCGCTCGGCCGGACATTGATGCAGTTAATCGACAATGACACACTTCGCACCCGTATGGGGCAGCAGGCGTTCGGCCGTGCACACGGTGTTTACTCCCTGTCCGCGATGACGACGCTGCACGTAAATCTTTATCGGCAACTGTGTGATGCGCCCGATCTTGTCTGATTCCGCCTGCGTCAAAGCAGCCCGGATCATGAAGTGCGCCCTTGTAGTTCAGGTAAGTCTCGCGTCTTCAGCTGGAATCGTTCTTACCTGCAGCGATCCAGTGAATGTGGCTCCTGGCGCTAGTTCTACGGGGCGGTCAACGCGAACAGGTTCGATGCAAACAAAGCGTCGCCAGTCGCCATCAGGCAAATCGGCCAAGGCATTGCCGCCAGCCTCTCCGGGGTTCCACACCATCCACTGATCGAATCCGGTGGTCGACAACTCCAGTTGCTGACGACCCGTGCGCAGTGTCAGTGCAGGGGCTGCGTCGTAAAGCCGTTCGAGCGGCTGTCTGCCCCAACGCACCGGTTCTTCAGGTTCCAGGACCACGCTGGCGTCATATCTGTCCTTGACGCGAAGACCGGAAAGGCCTGCCACGGAACAGGCTTCCAAGTCCTCGACTGCGAAGTAAGGGTGCAGCCCCCCGGTCCATGAAAAAAGGGTGTCCCCGATGTTGGTGACCATCAGGCGCAGACATAACACGTTGGGTGCCAGCTGGGCATGCATTTCCAACCGTGCGCCGTGCGGCCAGCTGGCTTGCTGGTCAGGCCGGAGGTCCAGGGTGTACTGAATGTTATGTTTGGCGCCAGAGCGACTTTCTTGCGTCAACTCCCATTGGCTTGTACGGGCAAAACCATGTTTGGGGAGGGGGCCCAGCTCGGCAAACTGTGGAAACAGCACCGGCACGCCACCGCGCGCGGGCGCCGCATCGCCCAGGGAGAGGGGACTTCGGTAGAAAATGCTGCCCCCAAAATGCGTTTGCGCTTGCAAGACCTGGGCGCCCAGCCGGGCGTGAACCAGCATGGGCGTGGCCGTTGCGTGAGCCGTCCGCATCACGGTTCAGGTGCCTGAACCCGCTGCGGCCAGCATGTGCCGCAAGCTGTCTTCCAGCGGCGGATGGTCCAGCGTGGCACCATGGGCCGTCAGTAGCGCCTGCAGCTTGGCCGGGCTGCCACAAAGGCGGTGTACTTCGTTGGCGCGCACGAACGCGGGGTTCACTTCAACACGGATGTTGTGTCCGGTCAACTGTGCCAGCGTGTCGATCACATGCTGCAGCGTGTAGGGCCGGCCCGAGCATACGTTATAGGTCTGGCCCGGCTCGCCGTGCTGCAGCAGGCGCAGGTAGGCGTCGCAGACCATCTGCACGTCGTTGAACTCGCGCTCCACGTGCAGATTGCCCAGTGCGATGGCCGGCGCGCGGCGCGCGAAATGGTCCACCAGCTTGGGGATCACGAAGTTCACCGCCTGGCCCGGCCCGGTGTAGTTGAAGGGCCGGGTGATGAGCAGCGGCAGGCGGTCCGCATAGGTGCGCGCCATGTGCTCCATGGCCAGCTTGCTCATCGCGTAGTGGTTCACCGGCGCAGGCGGCTGCTCTTCGGAGATCGGCGATTGTTCGCAGTTGCCGTAGATGTTGGCGCTGCTGGCCAGCAGTACACGCTGAGGATTTTTCTGCGGCTCGGCGACCGCCGCCAGCAGGTTCATCGTGCCGATGACGTTGACCGCATAGAAGGCGTTGTCGTCCGCGTGGCCAACGAAGCTGATGGCGGCCAGGTGCACCACGGCATCGGGTGCGCAGGCCAGCACCTCGGCGCGCAGCGCGTCGCGGCCAGTCAGGTCCGTCGTCAGCGGCACCACCTCATGGCCAGCGGTAATGGCCTGCGCGGCAAAGTGCCGGCCGGTGAAACCGCTGGCACCCGTGAGCAGGATCTTCAAAACGAGAAACCTTTTTCGTTGCGGCGCAGGTCGGCTTCCACCATCATTTGGCACAGCTGCTCAAGCGTGGTGGTGGGCTCCCAGCCCAGTTTGGCCTTGGCCTTGGCGGGGTTACCGATCAGCAGTTCGACCTCTGCAGGGCGGTAGAACTTGGCGTTGACGCGCATGACCGTTTGCCCCACCTTCAACTCCCTCTCCCCCTGGGAGAGGGCTGGGGTGAGGGCTGCCACGACCGCGGTCTCGTTCTCGGCCGAGCCCTTGAAGTCCACCGTGATGCCCGCGCCCTTGAACGCCATACGCACGAAGTCGCGCACGGTCTCGGTGCGGTTGGTCGCCAACACGAAGGTGTCGGGCTCATCAGCTTGCAGCATGCGCCACATGCCTTCCACGTACTCCTTGGCAAAGCCCCAATCGCGCTTGGCGTCCAGGTTGCCAAGCTCCAGCACATCGAGCTTGCCCTGCTTGATCTTGGCGACCGAGTCCGTGATCTTGCGCGTGACGAACTCGCGGCCGCGCAGCGGGCTCTCGTGGTTGAACAGGATGCCGCTGCTGCCGAAGATGTCGTAGCTCTCGCGGTAGTTCACAGTCATCCAGTGTGCATAAAGCTTGGCCACGCCATAGGGGCTGCGGGGGTAGAAGGGCGTGTCCTCCACCTGTGGGATCGCCTGCACCTTGCCGAACATCTCGGAGGTGCTGGCCTGGTAGAAGCGGATCTTGGGGTTGACCAGGCGAATGGCTTCCAGCAGGTTCAGTGCGCCGATGCCGGTGATCTGCGCCGTGGTGCTGGGCTGCTCGAAGCTCACGCCCACGAAGCTCTGGGCGGCCAGGTTGTAGATTTCGGCGGGCTGCACCTTCTGTACCAAGGCAATGCTGGCGCCCAAATCCGTCAGGTCGTACTCCACCAAGTGGAGGTTGGGGTGATTCTGGACGCCGAGCTCTTCGATGCGCCAGAAGTTGACGGAGCTGGTGCGGCGGTAGGTGCCGTAGACCGTGTAGCCCTTGTCAAGCAGAAGCTCAGCGAGGTAGGCGCCGTCTTGACCGGTGATGCCGGTGATGATTGCAGTTTTTTTAGTCATTTAGATACTAGTCAATATTATTTAAACCAAAACTCTCAGTCCAAAGCGAACTATGAACGTGATCTCATTGCCTCGACAGTGACAGGGACGCTAAGGACTTTCATGCCCATGTCGTGAAACCAGGCCACACCATCCTGTACCAGCGAAACCTGGAACAGATATTTTCCAGGCATTTGAGGCAGCGGCACCGCCAAGTCGATTGATGCACTACCCCCAGGGGCAATAGTCCGCGCCAAGTCTTTCCGGGGATCCCACTTGGAACTCAAGTCTTGACCCGCCAGCGTTTCTTCCATGAAACGCCACGACGCCCTCAACGGCGGCCCACTGCTGCGCAACGTATTAAAATCTTCTTCCGAATTATTGTGGATGAGCAAGTTTGCTTTAAGCTCATGATTATCAAGGGACACATTCTCCAACGCAAGGCTGATTTGCTTGGCCTGTGATGAGAGCGCGGCAATTACCGGGTCGCAAGCCTCTAGGGCAATTACCACTACCCGTGCTGCAAGTGCATTAGCGGCGTCTAATGATACCCCCTTATAGGTAGCGTAGGAATTAATGCGGTTACGGTAAGAAATGCAAGGTTGGGGCTCAAGGTAATTGGGTGGGGTATTGCCCGAGTATCCGTTGAGTGTTGGGTAACCAAGATCCTGAGCCAATATCACTCCGTCAAGCTCAGTGACAAATCCTGGAACCGAGGTTTTACCTGTTATGTATAAGATTGCATCAGTAGCCAATTGAGACGGTAATTTCTCTCTGAGAACGGCTTGTTGTGCCGCCCAGGTTGCGATCGGGGTGTTGTATGGTCGGTATGCCACGACTTCCGCACCCAACAAGACTAGAAGAATCAGGTAGACCGCGATTTTTCTAACATTGTTGAAGGCATTGACTTGATTCAAAATATGCTGAGATCCTATCGCCACCAAAACTGCGATTGGCATAATCATGACCAACCCGATTCGGGTAACTGCGCGAACTGCATTAAGCCCAGGGACATAAGAAAGTAGTCGATAAAGGGATATGCCACCCAAACTCAGAGTCAACAAGAACAGCATTACAACCGCGAAAGTCGCAAGTCTTCCGATATCTTGGTGGAGCTTGCCCCGCCAAGCGGTGAAAGTTCCATATAGCGCCAGTGCCCATATGCCAATCCCAAAAAACATCTGATGCTCATGTCGCATTGGAATTCCGTCAATGAAATGACCAATCCAAGACGTAAGTCCAGAACCATCAGCAAGCAAATAACTGGAGAGCCTGGGCAACATTGAAACAATTTCGTCTGGAGAGCGCTTAAATCCGCCGTAAGTCGAACTGATCAGATGATAGCTATAGAGCAACCATGCCACAGTAGCACCTGAGATCGCAAGAACTCCGATGAACAAAAATTTTCTATGGGGTACCTCACTCACAATGGAATTTTGAAAATCGCGAAACATGCTGCTTCCGCGATTCCAAAACATCACCCCGCAAAAGCTCCCGATTAGCAGATAAACTAGAAAAATTCCCAGATAGATAGAGCAGAAAAATTGCACAGCAGACCAAAAGCCCACTCGCCATAGTGGATACAGCCGCTTCGTCAAAATCGCTTCAAAAAAGGCCAAATAAGCAAGTGGGATAGCAAAACGATACGTTAACTGTGCGTGCACTTCCTGTACCAGAATCGGCAAAGCAAAAGCGAATGCGAAAGCACCTGCCGCAGCCGCGAAACTGCTCAAGCCAAGCCGCCTGATAACTGCGTAAGTGCAGACGAAGTTCAGCGTGATACCTGTAAGGAACCAGCCGTCGAAAGCCACTTCGCGCCCGGCCCCGATGCTGCGCAACAAGACATAGGGCAAGGCTGAACCAAAATGGTTATCGCTAAAAGCCAGGACGCCCTCGAAAGGATAGAAAAACGCGGGGCTCCACAGGCGAATTCCACTACCAGTGACCCGTTGGAAGAGGTGTTCCAGAATCACACTGTTAAAGCGCGCGTCGCCCAAATCACCCGGTACAGCAGCAAAATAATCCACCGCGCGAAGGCCGTAGCCCCAAAAACCCAGCGCAAGGAACAACAACGCCGGCCAGTGCAACCTGCAGAGGATCAAAGCACTGCGCTTATGCCCTACAGACTTCATTTCAGGAGGAGTGAAAGAATAGTTTATCATGTTTTTTTAGGCTTACCTAGTTTCATTCAGCTGTCAAAAAACACGCAATGGCTCGGCCCGGCGTCACTGAGATATCAGTGCTATCAACATTCATAATTAGAGGCCTTTTCGCTAATCCGGAACGGATTAGTCAGATCATCTGAATAACTGCCCATCAATAGTCGTTGCTTAGGTAACAGGTTTTGCCGGAAGAGGCGGCTGAACTCAGCCAGCCTGTCGCCCCGTGGTGTCAGCTTGACACAGCCGTTTTCAATCTTGATCGTGCCAGATTGCTGTTGTTCGGTTAGCCGTACATCAACCAGCCGATGTTCCTTGACATACTCCTTGGTAAAAACTTCCTCAAAGCTGGCCAGCTTGATGCCGCCTCCGCGCTGCTGGATTTTCTCAAGAATGTAAAAAGATAACGAGCGATCAATCACCGTGGGGATGGAGATGGCGAAAATATAGCCGCCTAGCAGCCAAATGGAAGCCAGTTGCAGTTTTTCAAAACCGTTGAAGATGTTGAAGCGGCGCCAGGCGAATAGCAGAGCTGCGGCAAAGGCGGTCGCTAGCACACCGTCGGCAATGGCACTATACAGCACCACATCCACTCTGAAATAAGCCACGTGTACCCAGTACGTGCCCAACAGAAAGACCACAAACAAGGCGGTGGCCAGCACGGCCATGTAGATTTTTTTCATTTCTTGAAAACGAGCAGCTTGTTGCCCCAATAGCTCAGAACCACCTGCAAAACAGTGGCCAACAAAAAGCCGAACCGGTAGTCCCAGCCTTGTAGGTCGGTCCAACCGTACAGCACCAACCCATGCAGGCAAGCCACGGCGGCATAGAGCACGCCAAACTTCGTGGCTTGGCCGAGGAGCGGTTGCTGATGACTCTGAAAGACGTAGTAACGGCTTCCAACGAATGAGGTAGTTATCCCGAAAAAAGCTGCGATGAAGTTTGCGACGCCGGCCGACGGCACGCTCAGCAGCTTCAGGTTGACCTGCAGCACGCCAAAATGCACCGCCGTGGCAACCAGCCCATTGATGGCATAGCGCACCACCTGCAGGTGCCGCATGGCCTCAAGCCGAAACAACTGGGCGCGCATGCAGCACGGTGTCCACAAAGTCGCGGTAGGCCACGGTGGTGACAGCGCCGCCACGTACCACTCCGGTCAGCATCAGCGTCATCAGCGTCAGAGCGCCTGTTTGCAAGAACACCAGCAGCAAAATTCCCAGAGCAACGGAGAACCAGCCAGGTGTGGCAAAGCCCAGCAGTTTGAGGCCGACGGCGGCCACGCTGCCCGCCACGGACAGCATGGCCACTATGGCGCAGGCAATGCCGACGCGCACCAACACGTCCTCGGCAAACACCATCAGACCCTTGAAGCCGTGCAGGGCCAGGCCGACAAAGTTCATCTTGCTTTGCCCTGCATACCGCGGGCCACGGTCCAGCGGGCATGTGGCCATGCGCAGCTTGGATGTCAGGGCGCATCCCGCCACGTGGATCCAGAGTTCCTGCATGGCGGCTAGCCGCTTCACGGCGGCTGGCTTTAACGCCATGAAGTTGCCAAAGCTGATTTTTCGACCGGTCAGGAGCTTGAACAGCCACTTGTACACCACGTAGAACGCGCGAAAACGAAGGGTTTCCACACGGCTTTTACGCTGTGCGACTACGACGTCAATGTCAGGCTGCTTCAGTGGAGCGATCAGTTCCTTGATGGTTTCTGGAAGGTCTTCACCGTCAGAGTCCATGACGACGACACGGGCGGCATCAGGCAGGTGGTCCGCCACGTAGTTCAGGCCTATCGCGATGGCACGCTGATGCCCTACGTTTCGCTTCAGCCTGATGACCACACCGTGCAGGCCAGCAGCATGCAGACTGGCCAAGTCAACCGGCTGCCGTACAGAGCCATCATCCACGGCCACGATGTACACGTCTGGCCCAAGTGCCTTGTTCAGCTCTTTGAAAAGCCGGCTGGAGGCTTCCACATCTTCATATACCGGGGTCACTACGACGAGCGAGGGAGTGAGCATGTCGTTCATGGTCAGGCATGCCTCCGGAAGTATTCGATCGTATGGCGAAGTCCTGCCTCTAGGGGTACGGCAGGTTGCCAGCCCAGTATCTGGCCCGCCTGCGTAATGTCTGGCCGTCGCTGCTTGGGGTCGTCCTGCGGCAGAGGCTTGAAGGTGAGCTTGCTCCCGGTGCTCGTGAGGGCCCGCACCTTCTCGGCGAGCTCCAGCATGGTGAACTCGCCCGGGTTGCCCAGGTTGATGGGGCCCGTGACGGCATCGTCCGAGTTCATGAGCCGTATGAAGCCCTCGATCAGGTCGTCCACATAGCAAAAGCTGCGCGTTTGAGAGCCGTCGCCGTAGATGGTCAGATCTTGCCCGCGCAAGGCCTGCACGATGAAGTTGCTCACGACTCGCCCGTCGTTCGGATCCATTCGGGGGCCGTAGGTGTTGAAGATGCGCACGACCTTGATGCGCACGCCATGTTGCCGGTGGTAATCAAAAAACAAGGTTTCAGCAGCACGCTTGCCTTCGTCGTAGCAGCTGCGGATGCCGATCGGATTGACGTGGCCCCAGTAGCTCTCGGGCTGGGGGTGCACCGACGGGTCGCCATACACCTCGGAGGTGGATGCCTGGAAAATCTTGGCCCCTTGCGCCTTGGCCATCTCCAGCAGGTTCAGCGCGCCCAATACCGACGTCTTCATCGTGTGGATGGGGTCGTGCTGGTAGTGAGGGGGCGAGGCTGGGCATGCCAGGTTGTAGATCTCGTCGACTTCCACGCCCGTGAGCGGCTGCGTCACGTCGTGCCGGATGACGGTGAAGGCCGGATGGGAGCGCAGGTGTGCGATGTTTTCTTCACGGCCGGTGAAGAAGTTGTCCAAGCACAGCGCGGCGTGGCCCTGGCTCAGAAGCTTCTCGCACAGGTGCGAGCCGAGAAAACCCGCACCGCCAGTCACCAGAATTCTTTTCATGATCATGCCCCGTGACTGTTCAGCGGCGACCCACGCCGACATACTCGAAGCCGAGCGCCTTGAGGTCGGTCATGGGCAGATGATTCCGGCCGTCAAATACCAGTGGTTGTTTGAGCGAAGCCTTGACGGCGGCAAAGTCAGCCGCTTTGTATTCGCCCCATTCCGTCACCAGTGCTAGCGCGTCAGCGCCCTCGAGCGCATCCATGGCGTCGTTGGCAATGCGTAATTGCCCATCGTGAATCAGGTCGGCGAACACGGTGCCAGCCATCTCGCCAGCCACCGGGTCGTGCGCGACGACTTTGGCGCCGGCACCGACAAGTGCACGAATCAACTCAATAGATGAGGCCTCGCGCATGTCATCGGTCTCTGGTTTGAAGGCCAGCCCCCACACTGCAAACTGCCGTCCGTGCAAGTTGTTGCCCAAGCGCACCGCGATGTTTTGGAACATATGCTGCTTCTGTTTTTTGTTGCGCGCTTCTACGGCGTTCAGCACGAACGGCTCTACCCCCACACTCTGCGCAATGCGGACTAGCGCCTGCACGTCCTTGGGAAAGCATGATCCGCCATAACCACAGCCGGGCTTGAGGAACGCTGGGCCAATTCGTGAGTCCGCCCCCACGCCACCGCGCACCTGTTCCACATCAATGCCAAAGCGATCACACACATTGGCAATCTCGTTCATGAACGAGATGCGCGTGGCCAGCATGGCGTTCGATGCGTACTTGATCAGCTCTGCTTCTTTGACGCCGACAATCATCAATTGTTCGGGGCGCGATACAAAGGGCTCGTATAGGGCCGAGAGTTGTGTCCGGGCTGCGGGGCTTTCGGTTCCAACGACAATGCGGTCGGGGTTGAAGAAGTCGTCCAAGGCAGCGCCTTCCTTCAAGAACTCTGGGTTGCTTGCAACCTCGAAATCAATGAATGTTTTGCGCTGGAACAGCTGCCACGCGATTTCGCCTTTCACCACATCGGCGGTACCCACGGGAACGGTCGATTTGTTGATGACAATCGCTGGCTGCTTGAGCTCTTGCCCGATCTCTCGTGCCACGGCCTGCACGTACTTCAGGTCGGCTGAGCCGTCTTCACCCTGCGGTGTCCCAACGGCAATGAAAATTAACGTGCGTTGATCGTCATGGGCAGGTGGTGGCAAGTCGGTGAGTGCCTGACTCAACCGATTAGCGAAGGAAAGGTGTCCGGCCGCGACTGCGTCATGGACCACTACGTCCAAACCAGGCTCATAGATTGGAAGGACCCCATCCTTTAGCTTGTCAAGTTTTATCTGATCCTTGTCGACGCAAATTACTCGGTTGCCTTTAGAGGCCAAACATGCACCGGTTACTAGTCCAACATATCCGGTGCCTACAACGATTACGTTCATTTTTATCTGGAATTTAGAATGAAAAGTCTTACTCAACTCGCTACGAATCAACTTCTGCCGTCATCTGGCAGGATAGAGCGAGCGCGGTCATGGGTTTCGGCCACTGTTTGACGCTGGAATAGGTAAGGTACGCATTGAAGCTAATCAATGTCTGGTTTGATGCGTGCTAAATAAGACCATTTAGTCAACGTGCAAATTTGTGTGTTCTTCGATCTGACGTAAAAGTTGCTCTGTACTCTGCTCCCACGTCAGCCAGGGCATAGCCTCAGACTTCGGCGCAGCATTTTGCTTTTTGAGTTCGAGCCATGTTTCAAGCGCGCCGGTCAGCGCAGCGCCGTCGGCTGCAGTGAACCAGAAAGCGTGTTCGCCAGCCACTTCACGAAACGCCGGAATATCACGTGCGACGATGGGCAGCTTGTGTTGCGCCGCCTCGATGAGCGGCAAGCCGAAACCTTCATACTCCGACGCAGCCAAGAGTGCCGAGCTTGCCTTATAGACCATCTCCAGATACTCGTCGCTGATACCCTCGAGCCAGAATAGGCATTTGTTGAGCATCGGATGGCTGCGAAGGCGATCCACCAGCGCTTCCATGCTCCAGCCAACCCTCCCGACGATCACTAGATTGGCTTCTCCGCCTTTACGCCACAGAACGTCAAACGCGTCAATAACCTGGGCGTAACCTTTTCTCGGCTCGATCGTTCCCACCATCAAGAAGCTCGGACGCCCCTGAAGGGCGCCCAGCACCTTAGAGGCATCTTCCGGAATACCGAAGGTCGGTCGGCTATTGTCGATGTCGGCGCCTAGGTGGAAATAGCTGATACGGGGAATCTTTGCAAGGTCGTGCCGCTGCTCATCGAACCAACGCCGCACGTCGGTCGCAACCGCCTCCGATATGCACACCAAGCTGTGTGCCGAGTCTGCAAGGCCATCGATCCAGTGCGTGAAGGCCTGAGTCATTCCCGTGGTGTGCCAGCGGGTATTCATTAGTGGCGTCAGGTCGTAGACGACATAGTGGATATGTACTCCTGCCTCGCGCAGATGGTGAAGCGTCTCGCTGAACGCCGGAAACAAATGAGCCGTGAGATCGAGTCCGACGAAGACGTCGCCCGCGCCGACCGTCACCGGTACGTCTTGCACGCCTTCGCCCGTTTGCCCTAGGAAGCGCGCAACGAACGACTTCGCGTAGAGGAGTCCGTGCCCATCGGGCGTGTACACGGCTTCGACTCGGTAGTTCGAGGGCGGATTCCTAAGCAGTTGCAGCAAGATACTGCGCACGACTCGCTGAATGCCGGACTTCAGGTCACGATTTACCAACTCGGAAATGTCGACGAGGAGTTGTCGACCGCCGGTCACACGATTAATAACCTGTTTGTTCATGTCTAAACATCCTCGAACGAGCGCAAGATCCAAAGCTTGCGGCGTGTTGTTTGTAGCCTTTTCCATACGAGCGATGATTGCGTTATAACGGCCGTCGAGTACAGAGCCTGCGACCGGAAGGAGCGGTTCAACTTTCGATTTAAACGCTGCTTCCAGACCATCGAGCGCCAGACTCGCCGAGCGCTCCCAATTGAACTTCTTCACATGCTCTCGACAGTGCCTACGCAACGCCTTCAGAAAATCGTCCTCTGTCAACGCGTGGCGCATAACTCGCGCCATGTCACTTACGGATAGCGGATCGAACAGCGCATCGTGATAGCCGACAACCTCTGGAAGACTGGTCGTCTTCGAAGCAATGACCGGCGCGCCGCACGCCATCGCCTCCAGCGCCGGCAAGCCGAAGCCCTCATGCAACGACGGGAACACCGACAGACGGCAAAGCCCATAGATCGCGATGAGCTCCTCGTCCGGTACGTAACCTGTCAGTATCAGATGACGCTGCTCTAGTCCAACCGATTTCGCCTTCGCATAAAGCGCCTCCGACATACCGGCCGGCACCTTGCTTGCCAAGACAAGTTGCAGCCCGGCGCGCAGGTCCGACGGCAGGCTGGCAAACGCGTCGATCAACCTGTCGAAGTTCTTGCGTGGATCGAAGCCGCCGGGCACATACAACACGAATGGCCGGTCGATACCGTATTTGGCCAGCAATCCCTGCGCGGCTTCGTCGTCCATGTCAGCAGGCTCGAAGTCGCTGCCGATCGCTGCCGAGATGTTGATCACACGGTCTGCAGGGATTTGCAGCAACTCTATCGCCTCGTTTCGTGAATGATCGGAGATCGCCAGCAGAAGGTCCGCCTTCTTGAGTGCGTCGATCTTGCGCAGATAGAAACGACGATAGCTCGGATCAGCGAGATAAAGGTCGCTCATTACATAGGGAATCAGGTCATAAAGTGTCACCGCGGTCGGCAGCCGCTGGAGTCCCGACTCAATTCCTACGTTCGACTCGTCGCCCCACCCTTCGAACAGGCTCGACACATGGACGACATCCGGTTTCAAAGCGGCGAGAAACTCCTCGCGCAGCAGTTCGGACGCACTCGCACGCCAGTCGTTTTCACTGCCGGCACCTTCGGTCTGAGCCGGGCACGAAAAAATGACGATGCGGTCCTGCGGGATCAGACCAAAAAACGCGGCCCTGAGCGGCTCGACTGTTCCCGGAAACTTCCCGTTCAGCACAACATACAAGTCGTGCCCACGGTAGGCACCTTCCCGAACCATCGCGCGCGCAAGCGACAGCGAATACCGTCCGATTCCTCTAAACCGGCTTTCGCTCTGTGCTGCCTGCAGATCGATTACGATGCGCATGTCTGTTTTTCTCCTGATGCTGAATTCGGGCTGTCCCCCGACTGAAACTTGATTTCGCCAATCGCCACGCCGAGCGCGCGGCCGCCATTCGGCGCATCTTGCGATGGCGTGACGACGATGGAGACTTCTGTTTTTTTGCCCGCAGCGCAAGGCGCAATCTCGAGACTGAATGCGCTCCAGTCCTCTCCTGCCTCCACGCCTTGCAGATGAGGCTTGCCATCGATCTCGATATCGACGGTCGCGCCGCCCAGCGACCTCCACATGAAACTCAGGTGGCCAGGATCGGAGCGAAAGCTGCCCCTCTTGCCACACCACGCGAAGTATCGATAGGAATCCGTTTCTATGGGGTAGAAGTTTGTGCTATCGCGCAGCAGGGCGCTTAGCTCGACGAGTTGATCGAAGGAAGGCGTCCTTCTTGCGTCGGCGAATTCGACATCCCGCAGGGCGACCCCGCGCACAATATCGTCCGGCTTATGGTGCGGCTTCAAGTAGTCGATCGACACCTTCCTCAGCGGGGAGTCCTGGGACGGAGGAACAACTATCTGAAACTGTACCCAGTGCGATGGAATATCGATCTGCCGATAGAAAATATTACCGTCGATGCTGATATTCACGGTTGCGCCCGCCTCGGTCCGCCAGAGGCCGTTGATCACACCCGCTTGGCACTCGAACTTCGCCGACGCCTTGCTCCATGCAAAGAGCGAGTCGCCGTCCTGCTCGATCATGTGAAAACCGCTTTGCAACCGGGCGGGTTGCGGACCGCTCTGAAGCTCCGCATAAACGTCGACCAGATGCTCGACGACCTTATCCCATGTGAAGTTGGCGCTCACAACAATAGTCGACAAAAACGTCTTTCGACGTGAGACGCTTTCCGCGATAGCGTTGCTGATACCCGCAACATCGTCATGATCGACGTAGCGCGCTCCGGCACCGAAGTATTCGCGCGTACACCCTTCGCCGGTCACGACCACCGGCGCACCACACGCGAAGGCCTCCAGCGCAGCCAGGCCCGGCGTTTCCAATGTGCTCGGAAGCGCAAAAACGGAACATGCCGCGTAGGCGGAACGCAATTCGTCCGAGTCGTGGGCTAGCGGCCCGAGGTACTTGAGTTGCTCACCGCCTTCTTCGAAGCACTGCTTAGCGTACTCGGCATCACGCACGTGGCCAACGATAATCAGCGTCAAATCAGGGTGTGCCTTAAGCGCACGAATAAGGTTCAGCTGATTTTTTCGTGGCTCGATGTTCGCCACGTTCAGCACGAATGGGCTGTGAATTCCATGCATTGACCGAAAGATGCTGGCATCGGCGGCCACTAGGAATTGACGGTCAATGCCGTTGTAGACAGTGGCAAACTTCTCGCGCTCGATATTGAACACGATTGCCAGAAGATCACATTCCGCGTTCGAGTTGCACACCACACGGTCGGACAACACGAACATCAGGCGAATCTCGTCGAACGGGTAGTTCTTCTTCGTTTCCTCAGTGATCCATAGGTTCGGCGACACCAGAAGCGGCATGCCGACGCTTTTTACGAACGAGCAGAAGTGCAGCGACCCGCTCATGCAAGAAAAGAAATGTACGATGTCGTGGCTCTTGAACTGCGGAGCCCAAGGGTTAAGCAGCGTAACATCCACGTTTCGTCTAAGCAGATGTTTTTGATACTGCATGATCTGCACTTCCCCACCGCCTGGGGTGTGGAACGCCATGGGGTACGTGTTAAACAGTATTTTCATTATTCGGTGGGGAAGAGGCGGCCACCTCAGCAACGCGTCAAGTATTCAATAAGTGGTGTGGCGGCTGTGTCAGGTATGAAGTCGGTGTAATGCGCGATATCCATCGTGGTGGAAAACTTATCCGGTTTAGAAAAAGATGCCAGAACTTCTTTCCTGACTTCTGCTACGTCAAGCGGAGAAACCTGCACACAGCGGTCCTGGAGGAATTCACTCACCCAGTCGGTTCTGGATAGCAGTAAACGACATCCCAGAACGGCAGCCTCGAGCGCTGAGGTACCGGGGAAGTCTAGGGGCAGCTCGATGAAAAGGCGGCAGTGTGCCAGTGCTGATACATGCAGTTCGGATCCGAAGGGCATAGAGGGTATAAAGTGAACGTTCTTGCCCGCCTCAGCCCGACATTGCTCGAAATAATCACGACAGCGCACTTGACCGGAAATTACAAGAGGGGTGTCCAATTCATTGAACGCACGGATTGCCGTTAGCTGATTTTTTTGCGGCTCGATGATCCCCGGCCAAATGGCGTAATCTTCAAGCCCATAGGACTCCTTAAATACAGCACTCACGCCATGCCGAAAGAACTTTCGTGAAACAAGTGGGACGATATGGATTACATCCATCTGAGAAATATCAAAATACTCTCTGAAAAGTCGCTCCTCCGCGGAAGACTTAAAGACTACTGCATCGAAGCGGGAGACCAGATGTCGGAGATAGTCAAGGTGCTCTGGTGAGGGAGGGGTCACAAACCAGAGGTTGGGCCACAGGATGCGTCGGCGGCCTCCGCCTGAAGCTGCGTCGACAATGAGATCAGAACCATTGATCGTCGAGAAATGAATGAGCTCATCATATTCATCTATTGGCAGGCTCGTTGGCCCGTAAAGATCCGAAATTATCCCTGCTCCATTAAGCGCATCCTTTAGAAGATGAATTTCCCGCTCGCCTCCCCCGTGATGGATATAGGCTCCGGGGTAGGTGGTAATCAATACCCGTTTCATAAAGCCGCTCCTGCAATGCTGGCCAGAGGTACGAACCGGTAACGAACTTGATCGTCTTGGTTAATGGTGATCTGGACAAAATCGCAATTCCCTATCGAAAACGTCGGGTAATGTGCGATATCGAGCGCGAGCAGATGGTGCAGTATCCCGCACACAGTGCCTTCATGACCGGCCACCAGCACGATCTCATCCCTGGTCCAAGATAGGGATGCGTTCCGGTACCAGTTGGCCACGCGCTTTAACATGTCGTTGAGGGATTCCCCTGCCGGGTAACGCAAGTCGGGATTGAGCCCCTGGTAGCGATAGCGCCTATCCCTTGTCCAGAGTTCGTCAACGCAGAGGTGACTAGCCTCCCCCGTATCCAGTTCGATCAGTTCGCGAGCAATCGTGACATCCAGATCCGTCATCATTGGGGCAATCGTCTGCTTAGCCCTCGACAGCGGTGAGGAGTAGATCCGGGTGAAGGGAATCGAGTCGAGATGACGGCAGACGAGCCGAGCTTGCTTTAGCCCGCTTTCGGAGAGAGGATAATCCGACGCGCCGCAAACGAGGCGGGCCTCGTTTGCTGTACTGGCTCCGTGTCTAAGAAGAAAGATATCCACTTCAGAAACCGTAAGTGTTAAAGATGCCGACTTCGCAATCTAGGCGCCTTCCCTCCAGATCATCGGAATACGAGAAATTGCTCTGAATGAGCTGGATACGTTCCAGCATCAGATTGCTAATTTTCTGCATCGAAAATTCTCTTGCAATCCGATCTCGTGCACGCTGGGCCATGCGGAGTTTTTCGGGGTAATCACTCAGCATCGATCTGAATGCTGCGATGGCGCTCTCCATGTTCGGCTCGGCCCAGACATCGTTCTTGCGATACCGCAATCGATCATGTCCCACCTGGCACAGCTCGTAAGCCACCAGATTTGTATCGGCTGCATCACAGAATTCCATGTTGCCCGAGTAACCGGTGGTGATGACTGGAATTCCCCGGCTCATGGCATCCGAAATAGTCAAACCGAAGCCTTCGGCCCGGTGGAGTGAGACATAGGCGTCCGCGCGCTCCTCATACAACTCCTCGATCACGTGGTTCTCGACATAGCCTTCGATTACTTCGATGTTTGAATATTCCGTAGAAATGTCGCGCAATTTTTCAGAAAGCACGGGGTCGTGCTCAAGATTGCTGACCTTCACGACCAGCTTTACTTGTTCGTTGTGGCCATACGCTTCGACGAACGCCCTGAGCGTGAAGAGAGCATTCTTCCGCTCGGCATCACTATAGGTATTGAAAATCGTCAGGAATGTAAAGGCGCCACACACATCGCCCCGTATTCTGGCTGCGATCCGATCTGAGCCTTCACGAGGCTCGATGTGAAGCGGAATCCTGATGACTGGAATGTTGGCGGAGCGTGCAATCGCTGTCTGGCAGAACGAAGAGGCCGTCCATATCTCATCGAAGAATTCCAGTTGTCGCGACCATTGCTCTGGAATTTTCTGTACTTCGCAGAACCAGTAGCCAATATTGTAGAAGCCTTCCATGGCGCCGGAACTGAGTCTGGAGAAATAGTGGGGCACCCATCGGGCACTGAACTGGAATATATTTATCTTGTCTTTGAGAGAGCGCAATAACCTGTCGTCAATGACGGTATCCTTTCCGGTCTGCAGTGCAACAGGCCTTGAAAGGATAAACTCCTGAATGGGCAGGCTAGTTTTGCGAAGGCAGGCAGCATTCAGGGCGGCAGCGCGGCCGATTCCGTCTGCAGTTTCTGAAGACCCGAAAAAATTAACTCCATTTGTCATTTTCAAAAACCTTTGTGCAAGCTGCGCAATGTATCCGGAGTCTTTCGTATGATCGGGCCATTTTTCTATCCGATGTCAGTCGAGAATTTCCTGGCTTTGAGCTTCCGGCGCTGAAATTGCCGGAAAAAATTCTGCCATCGTGATGCCGAGTTGATATGTTTAATGCCTTGCTGTAATTTTATTGCAGGCGGGGAGATGGTTCAAAGCTTGGCGGAAAATTATACGAAAATCTTCGTCGGGAACATCGGCTTTGGGTGGTTTCGCTCAACTTTGGCAGAGAGCTGTCAGGCCATTCTGGCTCTGTTTTTTGTTGTGCTGCATTATTTTCTATGCCAAGAATTATTAAGGTGCTGTTGTCCTAATATTCTTTGACAATGTTCGTTCACAATTGAAAGCATCTTATTAAGTCTGGCTCGCCATGTGTTTTCACCCACATACGCAAATATCTCGTCGGAGGTCAACTTCCCTCTCCGCAATTGCTCTTCGACCGCGCTGCGGTAACTATCCTTGTCGCACGCTACCTTGATCCCCTCGCTATGCTGCTTGGTAAAGTCAAGAGGCGTTGACACCACCGGTAAGCCTGCAGCGAGATACTCGAAGTACTTCATGGGAAACATTGAGCGCGTGTAGTCATTGAGTAGCGTTGGCAGCGTGCCCACGTCGATGCCGCGTAGGTAGTCCGGCAACTGCTGATATGACTTATGCCCGAGAAAGTGCACGTTGGGCAGACTGCGCAGTTTAGGCATCCACGGGTTGTGCTGTCCTTCCCGCTCCTCGCCAATCAGTATCCAGCTCCAGTCAGGGCGGGACTTGGCGACGTCATGGATCAATTCAAAGTCGATCTTGTAGTCGGACAGGGCGCCAACGTAGCCAATGCGCGGACAGGGAATGCCCGCCAAGTCGTGCGGCAGAGGGCCGGGTTGGCGCGCCCCGCCAAAGTGCTCTACATCCGCCACATTGGGAAAGTAATGGGTGTTGGCATTGAAGGGCAGGCACTTGTCCTTTAGCGCCTCGCTGGTCACGAAAACCGTCTCGCATTGGCGCAGCAGGCGTCGCTCCTCGGTGTTGAAGGTCAAGGGGTCGATGCCGGGGATGGCCGAGAGGTCGTCCACGCAGTGGTAGACCATAGGGCCGCGCCTCAGGCGGGCCACGGTCCCCAACATGAAGGGGTGGTAGGTCCAGATCAGCGGCAGCTTGAAACCTTGGCGCTGCATGAAGAGTTTGATGCGCAGGCTGAGCCAGCCCTGGTTGATGGCGCGCACCAGAGGCCAGTGCTGTTTGAAAGGCACGGCAATGGGGGACATGACCCACACACCAGGCTCTACCTGCCGCGGGGGACGCAGGCCGCGTTTGAGTCGTCGCCAGATGCGGCTCAGGTCGCGACCGCTTGCCGTGGGTGGGCGCAGGCCGATGCTTTCAATGTAAAGCACGCGATAGCCCTGCAGCGCCAAGTGGTGCGCTGTATGCTGCTTGTTGGTCCAGTAGGGGGTGTCCCAATCGGCCGTGGCAAACAGCACCACATCTTTGGAGTCTGTCGTCGAATTCATGCGGCAAAGGCCTGAACGGATTCACCCAGCATGGCTGACAAAATGCGCTGGCTCGCCAAGCCATCCCCGTACGGGTTGGGCAACCGGGACAGTCGGTTTTGGATCTGTGTGTCGGCCAGGTATGCCTCTGCTGCGTGGATGACTGCATCGGTACCCGTGCCTGCCAAGCTGGCAAAGCCGGCCACGATGCCCTCGCTGCGTTCGGTATGTTCGCGCATCACGACGGTGGGCACGCCGAACGAAGGCGCTTCTTCCTGAATGCCGCCAGAGTCCGTGATGATCAGACGCGACTGGCTTTGCAGGTACAGGTTGGTTTCAAAGTCGACAGGATCGATCAATCTCAGGTTGGCGATGTTGTCGAGTTGTGTGAAGACCTCGGTGCGCACTTTCGGATTCAGATGGACCGGGAAAACAAAGCCGAGTTCGGGGTGCCGTTCGCACAGACTACGCAAGGCGGCGCAAATCCTCACTAATACCGATCCATGGTTTTCGCGGCGGTGCGCGGTGATCAACACCAGCGGTTTGTCGGGAAAAGGCCGGGGCATCGACGGCATGCTGCCGTTGTGCCAGCGCGACTGCATCATGGCGATGGCATCCACCACCGTGTTCCCGGTCACCATGACCTGGGTGCTGTCGATGTTCTCGCGCACCAGGTTCTCGGCGGCTCGGGCGGTTGGCGCAAAGTGCCAACCAGCCATGCGGCCAATGAGCGTGCGGTTCAGCTCTTCCGGGAATGGGCTGGCCAGGTCGCCCGTACGAAGGCCTGCTTCCACGTGGCCAACGGGAATGCGCTGATAGAACGCTGCCAGCGCACCCACCAGTGCCGATGTGGTGTCGCCTTGTACCAGAACGGCGTCGGGGCGATGCTCCGTCATCGTCGCACTTAGCGATTCCAGTAGCCTGGCTGTGAGCCCCGGCAGGCTCTGGCTCTCACGCATTACGGCCAGGTCCACATCAGGTTGGATACCGAATACTTTCAGTGCCTGGTCCAGCATCTCCCGGTGTTGGCCGGTAGAACACACCAGCAGTTCAATCCGGTCCGCGCGGCGCCGTGCCTCGGCGACGACGGGGGCCAGCTTGATGACCTCCGGCCGGGTACCCAATACGATCATTAACTTCACAGGTGGATCCCTTCGGTGCCCAGTGGATGGGTGGTGCCTGCATATTCAACGGCGACTTGCCAGCGCGAATTCGCCGAGCCTGGGTGCACGCTCCACGACCCGTACCCGCTCACGCGCACTGAGGCGCGGTCACCCAGAAAGTCCAGGGTATCGCTCTCATTGGCCCATAAGACATCGTCATGGCCTTGGATGTACTTGATGAACTGGCGATGCATCTCGACGCGCTGGGTTTCGCTGGCCCAGCCATACTGGTAGCGCTCGGAAAAAGGGTGATCGAGATAACCGAGAAAGGTGCCGCTTGCCAATGCGAGGTCAAATGCTTGCTTGAAGATGCATAGCGGATCATCTCCATCCAGCATGCAGTCGCCATGCAGCATGCATTGCTGGCTGTGGCCGATGAATCCTTCACTTGATCCTGGCGGCACGCCGGCACGCGCCATCAGGAAGTCAGGGTCATTGCGGATGATGCCGCCAATGCAGCCGGCGTAGCCAGCATCGGCCAGGGCTGCCCGCGCGTAGGCGGGTGTCTGATGGAAGGGGGAAACAGCGTACCGTACCGGCTGATTTGTGACGGCCTGGATGGCCGCGGCAGAATGACTGCCTTCCCAGAGTGCGGCTTCGTAGCTTCCGCCCCAGTCCGGGGCGTGGGTTGCGGTATGCGACAAGATGGCGCCGCCGGTGGCCAGTACTTCGCGCGGTAACGAATGGTGCGTTGGATCCTCCAGCACCTTGGCGTGCAGCGCCAGCGAAAACGGGGCACCCATCTCGCGATAGGCAGTCCATAACGCACGTGCCGATTCCACATCTTCATCGCAGTCCAGGCGCATGGTGACGGCACAACGATAGCCGGCAGGCACTTCTGCCAGCACAGGCTGGCACGGAAGCTCGGCATGCCGGTGGTGCGCCAGGAAGGTCTCGACCAGTCGCCAGTCGTGGCCGTCCACGGGGCCCACGGGCCGGTTGAACCAAAGCAGGCTTGCGTGCGGGCTGTCCCACAGACCTGCGTAAGCGCCCACCACCTCGTCTGCAATGATCAGGTCCGCCAAACCGGAGGACGCGGATTGCTCTGTCCATTGGATGTTCTGGCTACAGGCCCAAATGGAACCGTCCATCCGGATCGCGCCATAGCCGAGGTTGTTCCATTCGTCCGTAAAGTCGTAGCGCAGGCAGGGGCGGTATGCGATGGGTGACGCCACTCCTGCCACGGCTCCACGGTATCGCACGCCCAGGGAGCTTTCGCTCATCCCATGGGTCGGTGCCGGCGCGCATGTGGCAGCTTGCTGCATATCTGGTGTCCAGGTGCCGACAGTCACATCCAGCTCGGCAGCCAAGGCGGGCGGCAACGCCCCGCAAACCAGCAACTTGGTTTGCGTCGATCGGTAGGCGCGGATGAGCCAGTCGCTCCAACTCTCAGGCGGGTCCACGACTGCAAGTATGGGCGACAGGCCGCCTTGTAGTGCCACTTCACAATGGTCCGCGGATGCAAGCGTCACTTGCTCCGCCGAGCAACTGCGACGCAGCGCAGACGCAAGGACGGCGCCAGCTTCCAGTCGGTGGCCGGGGCATGCAAGAAGGATCATGGATGCACCACGTGGCGAAATTTCGCGTGCCGGCCCACGCGCACAAAGGCATCATGGCCCACAAAGCGCACGGTAAACCCGCTTTTCCAGAACCCTTCCACTTTCGCCTGGATTTCCTCGGGTTTGGCCGTCGGTTCGGGAACGATATTCAGCGTGGGAGGCGTAGTTCGCAAGTCGATCTGGAACTCCTGTATGCCTCCGACGCGATGGTCCAGCATGTCCTGGATGTGATGCGTCGCATGGTCGATGCCGTTGATGGGGACCAGGTCGTGAATGCGCCCCACCACGTTGACCAGACGGAACGCGTCGTCCTCTAGCACTACCTTGGCCATGTCGCCGGTCCGATAGCGCAGCAGAGGCATCAACCGGTTGCGAAACCCGGTAAACACGAGTTCTTCCTCGCCGCTGTCTGCGCCTTCCACGGGCAATGATTCGGGCCAGCCTTCGGACTCGAGCACTTGCAGGCCACCGCTCTCGCCATCAAGCTCATAGGCCGTGACGCCCAATTCGGCCAGACCGTAGCGGTTGATCACACGACATTGCAACACGCGTTCAATGGCTTTGCGCATGTAGGGCTCTAGCAGTTCGCCGCTGGATTCGAAGACCTCGAAAGCTTTTCCTGATCCGTACTTGCGTTCGATATGGCATGCCAACGCATAAATGGTGGAAGGGTGTCCGTGGATGAGGTAGGGCTGGCGTTCGCGCAGCGTCTGCCAGATCTCATCCAGGCCGACATCGTCAATTCGGTCAAAAAAAATGTTGCTGCGGTTCATGGCCAGACACTTCCAGTCTTCACGGGTCCACTTCTTTGGCCCGGGCGGATCAGGAAAACGGCAAGCAAAGTGCAGCTCGAACTTGTGCTTGGCTTTGCCGATGCGTTCGCGGCAAAACAGTGTCACGGCGGCGGCGTGGTCGATGCCGTCCTGGTCATAGTGGATATGGCACGACAAGCCAGTGGAACCGCCCGTCTTCATGACGTGGTGGCGCAAGCCTTCGAGCGGGCGCGAGAAAAGACGCGAGCCTTGTTCGCGAATGATGTCTTTCGTGAGATAGGGAAGATCGTTCAGGTAGCGCACATCCGCTGCAACCTTGCGTGCATCAAACCGATGCCGGCTGAATAAGTCGCGGTAATACGGAACCTTTTCGCCAGCGAAGACAAGTGTTTCGACCAGATGCTGCTGTGCAATCTGCTTGCGTTGGGCGAACGGCTTTCGGTAGTGCTTGCGCAAGACGTTGAGCTTGGTTCGGATATCCCGCTTTTCGATGTGCTCGGCAGCCGGATAGGCGACCAGGGCGCTGAGCCAGCCTTGCGCGTAACGAAGGGTACGGAGTCTCATGACTGAGGCTCCGTCGTCGGCATGAGGGCCTTGGGATTGAACTCTTCAACCAATTTGCCGTGTTCCAGCTTGAACGCTCGATTGCAAACTTTGCCGATCAGTTCTGGCGAGTGCGAAGCTATGACCAAGATAGCGGCACTTTCGACCAGTTTTGTCAGCCGCTGCGAGGCTTTTTCATTGAAGGCCGCATCGCCCACGCTGAGCCATTCGTCCATGATCAGGATGTCGGCCTCGACACTGGTAGATACCGCGAAAGCCAGACGTAACTGCATGCCGCTGGAGTAGGTGCGAACGGGCATGTCCAAGTACTCGCCCAAATCCGTGAACTCGGCAATTTCGTCCGTTTTTTGCCGAATCTCCTTCGGCGTCAGGCCGAGCATGATGCCGCGAAGGAAAATGTTCTCGTACCCTGTGGCGTCATGGTCCATTCCCAGGGAGATGTCCAGAAGCGAGGCCACGCGCCCCTTGAGCTGAAGCGACCCCAGAACCGGCTCATAAGCGCCCGCCAAGACGCGCAGCAAGGTTGTCTTTCCGGAGCCGTTGTGCCCCACCAATCCGACTCGGTCACCGGCGTGGATGTTGAAATTCAGTTGATCGAGCGCGCGTACGGACAACTGCTTTCCCGCAGATTGAGCGAGGCGTCCTCCTGTGGTGGCGTGCAGCACGGCATTCTTGAGCGAGCGGTGCGTATTGTTGAAGACGGGAAATTCAACCACCAGGTCTTTGGCTTGGATGTAACTCATGTCGTTCAGTTCTCGCTACAACCAATAAGCCACACGGTGACGGAAACGCGTGAGCATGAGCAAAGCCAGGACGATCCCGAGGGCCGTGATGCTGGTGGCAACTTGCCACGAAACCACTGGAAACGCCGCGCCAAGAATGGGCGCGCGCATCAACTCGATGAAATGGTAGGCCGGATTGAAGTGCGCTATCCAGCCGCGATCAGCCAATGCTTCCGGATTCCACATGATCGGCGTGACGAAAAACAGCAACTGGATCATGTTGGCAACAATTTGCACGATATCGCGGAAGCGTGTGCAGAAAACGCCAAGGATGAGGCCCACGGTGACGCCGTTGATCGCCAGCACGAGCAGCGCGAGCGGCAGGGATAGCAGATCCACATGCCAGCCTTTTCCGAAGAACATATAGATCAGGAGCAGGATGACGGCGTTGTGGCCAAAAATGATCACGTTTCGCCAGACCATCCGGCAGACATGCAGCGTCAACGGCAGCCGAATCTGCTTGATCATTCCTTCTGCTGACGTGAAAACATGGCATGACTCATTGAAGATGGTCGAAATCAGTGTCCAAATGATCAGACCTGTGCCAATGAAAGGCAGATACTCTGATAGCGACTGGTTGAACAAACCAGAGTAGACAATACTCAAAGCTCCGACCATGATGGCTGTACTGATCGTCAGCCAGAACGGGCCGAGAACCGAGCGACGGTAGCGCTGGCGAATGTCCTGCCAGCCAAGCATTCCCCAGATTGGGAACGCTTTGAGTCCTTGAATCAAATCTTGCCATGCAAGCGTCAGGGCGCGCGGAGCTCCCTGGATTGCAGGGCCAAGGTCAAATGCTTGTTCTCGAATCATGGTGGTTGTACTGCCTCAAGCTCGGCCATAGGTGTCGGCAAGTCGTACGATGTCATCCTCGCCCAGATAACCACCGCACTGCACCTCGATCAGCACCAACTCGTCCTCACCGATGTTGGTCAGGCGGTGCTTCTCCTTCAACGGGATGTAGCGGTATTGGCCAGGCTGGGTGTGGTGCTCATCCTCGCCAATCTGCACCATGGCCGTGCCTTGGACCACCACCCAGTGCTCGGCGCGCTGGTGGTGGTATTGCAGGCTCAGCGCCTGGCCGGGCTTCACGGTGAGGCGCTTGACCTTGTAGCCTTCCTCTTCCTTCAGCGTGGCGTAGGTGCCCCAGGGGCGGTGCACGGCGGCGGGCAGGTGAGTGCTGTCGTGCTTGCGGTCTTTCAGCGTGTCGACCACGGCTTTTACCTTCTGGGCCACGCTCTTGTGCGCCACCAGCAGGGCGTCGGGCGTGTCCACGATCACCAGGTCCTGCACGCCCACGGTGGCCACCACCTTGGGGCCATGGCATTCCACCTGCACATGGGTGCCCGTGGTGTCCACGGCCACGAACTCCGTGCCCTGGCCGTCCACGAAGGTGTTGCCGCTGGTGTCGGCCGGATGGGCCTGGGCCACGGCCGGCCAGCTGCCCACGTCGCTCCAGCCGAATTTGGCTGGCACCAGGGTCACGTTGCTGGCTCTCTCCATCACGGCGTAGTCGATGCTGATGTCGGGCTGCAGGCCGAAGGCATGGGAGTCGAACTGGGTGGCGCCGTCCTGCGTGCGGCTGGCGGCCCAGGCGTGCTCCGCCGCTTGCAGCACCTCGGGGGCATGCTCTTTCAGCGCCTGCAGGATGGTGCCAGCGGCAAAGCAGAACATGCCGCTGTTCCAGTAGTAGCGGCCGGTGGCCAGGTAGCGCTGCGCTGTGGCCAGGTCGGGCTTTTCCACGAAGCGCAGGGCTTTCTGGGTGTGGCGGCTGGGCTTTTCCACCTCGATGTAGCCAAACCCGGTTTCCGGGCTGCTGGGCGAGATGCCGAACACCACCAGCTGGCCCTGCTGCGCGTGGCGCGCGGCCTCCAGGGCGCAGGCCACGAAGGCCTCGGTGTCGGGGATCAAATGGTCGGCCGGCAGCACCAGCATCACGGCCTCGGGGCCGTGCGCCTGGGCGCAGGCCAGTGCGGCCAGGGCGATGGCCGGCGCCGTGTTGCGGCCCTTGGGCTCCAGCAGGTAGCGCGCCTGGGGCGGGTCGCTCAGGCCATCGATCACATGCCGCGTCAGGAACAGGTAGTCCTGATTGGTCACAATCAGGGCATCATCCGTCCCGCAGCTTTGGCCGCGCTCGATGGCTTGCTGCAGCAGCGAACTGCCGCCCAGGTGCATGAATGGCTTGGGGAGAGCTTGACGTGATACGGGCCACAAACGAGTGCCCGCCCCCCCTGACAGCACAATAGAGATCAAGTGCATATTTATTTTCTCGATGGCGAACGCGTTACATTTTAAGGTGAGACCTCGGGGCGGGCAGGTTAGAACTTGTGCGTTACTGCTGGCGGATTTGGTGGTGATTTTTTGCGCTTGGGTGCTGGCAGTGGGGGCGGCGAGCCTGTTCGATCGGGCGCATATGGCCGAATGGTTTCCGCCCGCCACGCGGGGCGGCATCGCCTACACGCTGACGGCCTTGTTGGTGGTGCTGGCACTGGCGGTGAACGGCCAGTACCCGCGCCGCGCGGCCTTCTGGGAGGAGACCCGTGTTGCATGGCGTTACATCCTTCTGGTGGCCTTGCTCAACTTTGCATTGAATTTCTTTGTCCAGGTAAGCAATAGCCGTACCGTCCCCCTGCTGGCCTGGGGCCTGGTGCTGCTGTTGCTGCCCATAGGCCGTCTCGCTGCGCGTGAGGTGCTAATCCCTGCTGGCCGCTGGAAGCGCCGCGCCCTGGTGGTAGGGGAGGGGCGCGACGCCTACGAGGCCGGCCTGGCGCTGCGGCGCGAGCGGCACATGGGCGTGGACGTGGCCGGCATGGCCTCGTTTTCGGGCGTTTGGATGGTTCCGGATGACGGCCAGGCCGACGAGCTGGCGGGCATTCCACGCCACCTGCTGGACCAGGGCGTGGAGTCGCTGGCGCGCCAGCTGGGCTGCGAAGTGATCGTGGTGGCGCTGGACGACGAGGCGAGCGGCCGTGCCGCGCAGCTGGTGCGCTCGCTGCACGCCCGGCAGTTCGAGGTGTTCGTGGTGCCGGCGCTGCAGGGTCTGCCGGTGCACGGGTTGCAGGCGCAGCATTTCTTCAGCAACGACGTGCTGTTCCTGCGGCTGCAGTACCGCCTGCTGAGCCCGGTGTCGCGTTGGCTCAAGCGCGGCGTGGACGTGGTGGCGGCTTCGCTGCTGCTGGTGCTGGCCTCGCCGCTCATGGCCTGGGTGGCCTGGCGCATCTGGCGCGAAGACGGCGGGCCCGTGCTCTACACCCAGCCGCGCGTGGGCGAGGGTGGGCAGGATTTCGCCTTCATCAAGTTCCGCTCCATGGTGAACGGGGCCGATGCGCTGCTGGCGTCCTGGAAGGACGAAGACCCGGCGCTGCACGCGCGCTACGTGGCCGGCAACTTCAAGCTGGCGGACGACCCGCGCCTGCTGAAAATCGGGCGGCTGATCCGCCGCACCAGCATCGACGAGCTGCCCCAGCTGTGGAACGTGCTGCGCGGCGACATGAGCCTGGTGGGCCCGCGCCCGCTGCTGCGGCGCGAACTGCCGCTCTACGCCACCGATGCCATGGAGCTGTACCGCGAAGTCAGGCCCGGCATCACCGGCCTGTGGCAGGTCAGCGGCCGCAGCCACACCAGCTTCGAGGCGCGGGCCACCTATGACAGCTGGTACGTGCGCAATTGGTCGCTCTGGGTGGACTGGGTGATCCTGCTCAAGACGGTGCGCGTGGTGCTGACGGCGCGGGGGGCGATGTAGGGGGCAAATACTTAGGCGCTTTGCGCGTCAGGTAGTGACGGTGGCTCGCGCCCTGAGCCTGTCGGTCACTCGTACCACGGCCGGCTCAAAGGCTGGATGCGCCGCTTTCATGGCGTGGCGACCTCTTACGTGGAGAACTACCTGGGGTGGTTCCGCGCCCTCGACCGCACGCCACTTACCCCCGCACAACCCGCGCAGTTGCTCAACTTGGCCGTCGGCGCCTAGCGCCATCATCTTCGGTCTCTCTGAGTTGCAAAGCCCCAAGGCCCCCTGAAGCTTTCTTGTCATTAATCCCCTAATCCTGTCGTCAATCTTGTCATGAACTTGTCAGGGTGATAAGATTATGGCGTATTCTTGTCATCATGACGAGATTCAAGCCCCAATCTCCTCAGCCGACAAGATTGATAGGGATTCCCCAGTCCATGACCACCACTACCCTGTCGCCCCGTCACGATGCGTTGCTGCGCCTGGTCCTTGCCGCCGGGGAACCCGTACAGCCTGGTGCACTGGAGCAAGCCCTCCAGGCTTCCCGGCCCACTATCAACCGGGCCTTGCGAGACCTCCTGGCTTCTGGCTTTCTGGAGAAGCTGGGGGACGGCCGGTCCACCCGCTACATGGCCACAGATGCCGCCAAGGCTGCACTTGGGGCCTTGCCTCCAGCCGCACCCACGCCAGCGGGGCCTGGCCTGCTGCAGTGGTCGCCGGCTGCACTACCCTTGGTCGAAACGCTTCGCGCGCCTCTGGGAACTCGCACCCCGGTAGGCTATGAAAGCAGTTTTGTGGGCAACTACATCCCGAACCAGTCCAGCTTGCTGCCACCGCAGCTGGCCACGGACTTGTTCAACGCCGGCCGTAGCCGGGACCAGCAACCCGCGGGAACCTATGCCCGCGAGGTTCTGGAGCAGCTGCTCATCGATCTGTCCTGGTCGTCATCGCGCCTGGAGGGCAACAACAAGAGCTTGCTCGACACCAGGGAACTCTTCGAGCTCGGGGAGCAAGCAGGCCCCTTCGACGAAGACACCCTGATGCTGCTCAACCACAAGAACGCCATCGAGTTCATGGTCGACGCTGTGCCGACAGAGGGAATCACGGTGCCCGTCATCGTTGACCTGCAGGCTAAGTTGATGAAGGACCTCTTGAAGGACTCGCGGGACATTGGCAGCATCCGCCGGCGCGTGGTGAACATCGACGGCTCTGTCTACTCCCCGAGCAACATCCCCACGCTCCTGGAAGAAACGCTGAAGTCCATCATCGACAAGGTCCGCCACATCCGAAACCCGGTGGAGGCTGCATTCTTCCTTTGGGTCAACGTGGCCTACCTGCAGCCCTTTGAGGATGGCAACAAGCGCACGAGTCGTCTGAGCGCCAACATGCCGCTCCTGCTGTACAACTGCGCACCCCTGTCCTTCCTGGACGTGGAGCGCACGGACTATGCGACAGCCATGCTCGGCGTCTACGAACAGCGCAACGTCGCCGCGGCCGTGGAGCTGTTTGAATTCATCTACCGTCGCTCGATTCAGAAGTACAGCGTGCTGCGAGCCTCCCTGGCCGTGCCCGACCCGCTTCGAGCCCGGTACCGACAGGCCCTGAATGAGCTCATGCAGTTCGTCGTCTTCTACGGCCGAAAGCTGGAAGACGCATTTTCGGAGGTGCCCGTAGCCGCCGCTGACCTGGCGGCGTTGCGCGTCATCGCGAACACCGAACTGGACCACCTGGAGCAATACAACTGCGCCCGCTACAACCTCGCGCGAGGCATGACGCAGAGATGGATTGACGCCGGGCGGCCCAGGTAACCTGCCAGGGAGCTCGCATCCCCTGGAGCGGTCGGCGGCTGCATGAGCTGCTTTTTGGCGCGCAGAAATTCCGCGAAGTCGAGCAACTCCGCCACCAGGGGCTCGGGCATGTCCTTGGCCGTTTCAAACAATTTTTCGGCGGTGGTCGTCACGGCAGCCTCCATGAGTGCGCGACTGGCCATCGCGGTTGAACAGGTCTTCGGCTTTGACGTTGGGCTTGCCTTTGCTGCGACGCTCAGAGGCATCGGCCGCCTTGATGTCCGCACTGTCTTCCAGCCACTGGACAATGATTTTCTCGGCCTTGCGGTTGAGAGACAGGTGCGCGCTGGGAAAGGCGGCGCGCAGCTTCTGGGCGGCTGGGCCGCTCAGAGTGATGTGAATTTCATCGCCGCCCATGGTGTTCCCTTGTCTTGTCCACGTGCCATTTTATGTCCTGCGGGCGGCAGGCGGCAGGCGGCTCGCGACGGCGCGGGGGGCGATGTGGGGGCTCCCCATTCTTGGGTCTTTGATTCCCAATTGCACGAGATCTGACTCCCAATCACACGAAACCAAATTCGAAGCGCAGGTCCGGCCGCCACCGCAAAGGCGCACGCGAAGGGGTTGCAACTCCTGAGTTATGTAGTAACATACCTACATGATTCAATTGCGTGCAGGAGGTGTTGCAATGACGGTCACGACCCTATCCAGCCGAGAACTGAACCAGGACGTTACCCGCGCCAAGAAGGCGGCCAAGCATGGCCCCGTGTTCATCACGGATCGCGGCAAACCCGCGCATGTGCTGTTGAGCATCGAGGAATACCAGCGGCTTACAAAGCAACGTCGCAACATCGCCGATGCCTTGGCGATGCCGGGTATTGCGGACATCGAGTTCGAGCCGCCGCGCGTGAGCATCGGGCCACGACCGGCTGACTTTTCATGATGTACGTCCTCGACACCAACGTGGTGTCTGAGCTGCGAAAGGTGCGGCTTGGCAAGGCCGACCCGAATGTCGCGGCATGGTCTGAAAGCGTCGATGCCGCCGACCTCTTTGTGTCGGCCATCACCATCATGGAACTGGAACTTGGCGTCCTGCTGACCGAACGGAAGGACGCCAGCCAGGGGGCCATGCTGCGCTCTTGGCTGGACCAGCATGTATTGCCGGAATTTTCCGGGCGAACCCTGCCTGTCGATACAGCCGTGGCGCAACGCTGCGCCCGGCTGCATGTCCCCGACAAGCGCGGCGAGCGTGACGCGCTCATTGCCGCGACAGCCCTCGTGCACGGCATGACGGTTGTAACCCGCAACGTGGCTGACTTCCAGCCTGCCCGTGTGGCCATCGTCAACCCTTGGGAAGGATCGCCATGAAGGAGCACCCACAGCACCCTGACGACTGATGTGCGCGCAACCGGTCGCTCTGGGTGGACTGGGTGATCCTGCTCAAGACGGTGCGCGTGGTGCTGACGGCGCGGGGAGCGATGCAAGGCTCCCCATTCTTGGGTCTTTGATTCCCAATTGCACGGGATCTGACCCCAATCACACGGAACCAAGTCTTGAGCTTGTCTTCATGTCGCCAAAGATTGCGCGACACGAATGATGTCGCGATTGTTGGCGGTGGCGGTGCAGGGCATGACAATTTTCGAGAAAGCGCGACACATTGCACGACATAATTGTGTCGCGCTTTGTCGCTCTTGCGCGACATGGTGTGGCAGTAGCCCAGATCGGAGAAAAAAACCATGGCGCGCCCAACCCCCATAGAAGATCTCAACCTCATCGAATCCGTCGTCGCCGGATATCCGGGCGGTATTGGCATTTCGGCGCTGGAGGCAGAACTGGCGCAGCGTCTCGGCGGCAAACCCAACCGCCGGACCCTGCAGCGGCGCCTGCAAAAGCTGATCGGTGACCAACGGCTCACCGCTGAGGGCGAGAGCGTTGCCCTGGTCTACAAACTGGCCGATGGGGCGGCGGCGCAAGTCGCCGGCGTGGCCGGGATGGCCGGCACCGCGGCCGCAGAGGCGGAGCTCTATGTTCCCCTTTCGCCGGAAGGCGCTGCGATCCGGGACAGGATCCGCCGGCCCTTGATGCACCGCAGGCCGGTCGGCTACCAGCGTGAATTCCTGGAGGGGTATCAACCCGGCGAGACGTTCTACCTGCCGGAGCAACTGCGCATTCAACTCCACGAGATGGGCCGCACACCCGCGGGCGAGCGCCCTGCAGGTACCTACGCCCGTGAAATCCTGAATCGCCTGCTGGTCGACTTGTCGTGGGCATCCTCCCGATTGGAGGGCAACACCTACAGCCGGCTCGACACGCAGAACCTGATCGAGTTCGGGCAGGTCGCCAAGGGCAAGGATGCCATCGAAACGCAGATGATCCTGAACCACAAGGCGGCGATCGAAATGCTGGTCGAAGACATCGACGAGGTGGGCTTCGATGCGTTCACCTTCAAGAATCTGCACGCGGTCTTGTCGCAGGATTTGATGCGTGATCCGGATGCATGTGGCCGCCTGCGCCGGCGACCCGTGGACATCTCGGGGACCGTTTTCCATCCGCTGGTGATGCCGCAGGTGCTGGAGGGCTGCTTCCTGTCGCTTCTGCAGAAGGCGAGCGCCATTGCCGACCCTTTCGAGCAAGCATTCTTCCTGATGGTGCAGCTGCCTTACCTGCAGCCGTTCGAGGACGTCAACAAGCGGGTCTCGCGCATCGGCGCCAATATTCCACTGATCAAGCACAACCTGTGTCCCTTGTCCTTCATCGACGTGCCCGAACGAGCCTACGTGGAAGGGACTTTGGGGGTCTATGAGCTCAACCAGATCGAGCTGCTGCGCGACGTGTTCGTGTGGGCCTATGAGCGCTCCTGCCAGCGCTACCTGGCGATCACCCAGACCATGGTCGAACCCGATCCACTCAAGATCCGCTACCGGGAGGCCCTCATTCAGGCCGTGCAAGCCGTCGTCAAGGGCTTGCGCCGGCCAACGCCGGATGTGGTCACCGCGCTTTCCCGGGAATACGCGGCCGCAGCTGATCAGGCGGCCTTTGCGGACCTGCTGGCGGCGGCCCTCAAGCAACTGCACGAGGGCAGCGTCGCGCGCTATCGACTGCGCCGTTCCGAGTTCCTGGCGTGGGTGCAGGTTCGCGACGGGCATTGACAACCGGTCGCTCTGATCATTCCGTTGGTTTCAATTCATAGCTGGTGCTGCGCCCGCCAGCGTCCGACTTCACCAGAACACCCCGGTCCAGCAGATCGGTGATGTCGCGCAGCGCCGTATCTGCCGAACATTTGGTCATCGCCGCCCATTTGCTGCTGGTCAGTTTGCCTTCGAAGCCATCGAGCAGTTTGTTGAGCAGCTTGATCTGTCGCTCGTTCATGGGTGTTCCTGCCCAGCGCCGCCAGAAACTGGCCTTGGTCAGCACCGCCGCCAGGGTTTCCTCGGCCCCATGAATGGCGCGCAGCATGCAGCCCAGGAACCATTCCAACCAATCGGTCACGTCCAGCGTTCCCTTTTGGGTGCGCTCGAGCATGTCGTAATAGTCCTTGCGTTCGCGCTGGATCTGAGCTGACAGGCTGTAGAAGCGCTGCGCCGAACGCTCGGCACGGGCCAGGGCCATATCACCCACCGCTCGTGCCATGCGACCATTGCCATCCTCGAAAGGGTGGACGGTCACGAACCACAGGTGTGCCAGACCGGCCTTGAGCACCGGATCGGCCACTTGGGCGACGTTGAACCACAACAGGAAGTCCGCCATCTCGGCTGGCAGCAAGTGCGCCGGTGGGGCCTCGTAATGCACCGTCTGCCGGCCCAGCGGCCCTGAGACCACTTGCATCGGCCCCTGTGCATCATCACGCCAGGCGCCTACGCGGATCTTGGTCAACCCGCTGTAGCCGGTCGGGAACATGGCCGCATGCCAGCCAAACAGTCGTTCGGCGGTCAAATGGCTCTGGTGATTTTGTGTGGCGTCCAACACCATGTCGACCACGCCCTCAACGCTCCGATCGGCCGGTGCCAGTGCGCCGATGTCCACCCCCAGGCGGCGTGCGATCGACGACCGCACCGAGTCAGGGTTGAGTTTCTCGCCCTCGATCTCGCTGCTCTTGAGCACATCTTGGGTGAGCACCTGTAGCGTCGCCTGGTCGCGCAGTCCGACACCTAGGTCGTGCATGCGACCGAGCAGACGGCCCTGCGACTGGTGCACCTGCGCGAGCAAGGGAGAAAGGCGCGCCAAGTCGTACCGCCAGTGCGGCCAGTCGTCTTGCCGCCAGATGTAGGGCTTATCTCCGCTATTCATGCGGTGATTGTGGCCGGGATGCGCCGCATGATCAAGACAATCTCCGCGTTTATTGCGGATATAAGGTATGCATTCGCCGCAAGCTTGTCATTCCTGCTGTCGCCAAAGAAGATTGCGCGACACGAATGATGTCGCGCTAATGCATTTCGCGACGTTAAGTGGCGCAATTCAATAAACAGCGCCACAACTGCGCCAACGATTGAACGAACCGCGCCACGTTGATCGAGCGGAGCGGTCGATCCTCAGATCCGTGATCTGGCCGGTTTTGGGGCGTTTTCAGCTGACGCCCCACATGCCGCTGGATGGCGAGGTGTCGCCCCTTGCGATCCGGCGCCCTTGGCAGGCCGCCGCGCAACCCTGATGGCAGGCGGATGCTCAGGCCGGCGCGTATTCGGAATTTCGGGCGGCATGGGGCTTGCGGCACAATTTATGGCTTGACCACCTCTTCCCCCGCACCACCATGAGCGACACCCTCTCCATCGCCCCGCGCGACAAGGCCGAGATCCTGGCCCAGGCGCTGCCCTACATCCGCAAGTACCACGGCAAGACCATGGTCATCAAGTACGGCGGCAACGCCATGACCGACCCCGAGCTGCAGGCCGATTTCGCCGAGGACGTGGTGCTGCTCAAGCTGGTGGGCATCAACCCGGTGGTGGTGCACGGCGGCGGCCCGCAGATCGAGACCGCGCTGAACCGCCTGGGCAAGAAGGGCCAGTTCGTGCAGGGCATGCGCGTGACCGACGCCGAGACCATGGAGGTGGTCGAGTGGGTGCTGGCCGGCGAGGTGCAGCAGGACATCGTAGGCCTGATCAACCAGGCCGGCGGCAAGGCCGTGGGCCTGACGGGGCGCGACGGCGGCCTGATCCGCGCGCGCAAGCTGCGCATGGTCGACCCCGCCGACCCGAGCAAGGAGCACGACGTGGGCCAGGTCGGCGACATCGTGGGCATAGACCCCAGCGTGGTCAAGGCGCTGCAGGACGATCAGTTCATCCCCGTGGTCAGCCCGATCGGCTTCGGCGAGCACAACGAGAGCTACAACATCAACGCCGACGTGGTGGCCGCCAAGCTGGCCACCGTGCTGCAGGCCGAGAAGCTGCTGATGCTGACCAACATCCCGGGCGTGCTGGACAAGCAGGGCCAGCTGCTGACCGAGCTGACCATGAGGCGCATCGACGAGCTGATCGCCGACGGCACCATCAGCGGCGGCATGCTGCCCAAGATCGCCGGTGCGCTGGACGCGGCCAAGAGCGGCGTCAACGCGGTCCACATCATCGACGGTCGCGTGCCGCACGCCATGCTGCTGGAGATCCTGAGCGACCAGGCCTACGGCACCATGATCCGCAGCCACTGAACGACGCGCTCTCCTCGGAGGGGTGAGGGCGAACCGGTCCTAGATCTGCTCGGCCAGCTCGCGCAGCTTGCGCGCATTGGCTTTGGCGATGTCGCGAAAACCCTCGCTGATGCGCGCGTCTTGCGCGGCACGGTCCCAGAACAGCAGCGCGGCCTGCTGCGCCAGCGTCCATGCGGCGCGTTGCGGCGGCAGCGGCAGGGGGGGCTCGAACGGCCGGGGCGGCACTTCGCCGCCCGGCAACGGCGCATACAGCATGGGCAGCATGTCGTAGGTGGGCGCCAGGGTCAGGGTGCCGCGCGGCCTGAAGCTCAGGTTGTCCAGGTGCATGTCGGTGTTCGCGATGAGCCGGCCGAACCACCAGAGGTGCTGGATGCGCTGCGCGTCATCCGGCCCCAGCAGGCCGAGCCGGACCAGGTGCCCAGCGAGCCGGGTCCAGTCCCTGGAGCCGTCGCCCAGCAGTGCCGCGTTGATCGCTTCCAGGGTGTTCAGCCGGCTCCTGCCGAACAGGCCGTGGCGGTCGAAACGCTCCAGTTCCAGAAAGGTCCTCCCGCCATGCTGCAGCACCCGGCTGCGGGCAGCGGCGATGTCCGGCATGGTTGCGGCGCTCTCCAGCGCCAGGTGCTCGCAGACCAGCAGATCCGCCCAGCGCTGGACTGCGGCCGAGCCATCGGCGCCGGAGAACTTCACCAGCACATGAGGCGTCTGGCACCCGGGCAGCTCGCGCAGGGTCGTGAACTTGGGGAACTCACCTGCCGCGCTCGAGCCCGGGACGCCTGCGGCAATCGCTTCCTCGGCCAGCCGTGCGTAGGCGGGGCCGACGGACGCACCCTCCAGCGCTCGCGGCGGGGCGGTCTTGGCTTGTAGCCAGCGCTCGTACGCGGGGTCGCCCAGGATCAGGTTGCCGCTGACGTCCGGGCCGCTGCGGCTGAGCACGTAGAGGATGTCGTCGTCGGACCAGGCCTGCGGATCCGCGGACACGCCCAGTTGCCGGTGTTCCGCGCGTGCCAGCTGGCGTCCCATGTAGCCCTGCGGGCGCATGTCGTAGAGCGGGTACGGCAGGCCGCCCCACCATCCGTCGCGCGATTCCTCGGGCACGGGCCAGCCGGCATCGGCCAGGTTGGTCCAGGTGCCTGCGGGATGGATGGTCGCCACCGTGGCCGCCAGCTCGGCGCGGCCCGCTTCGTCGACCTCGTAGAGCGGCAGTTCGGACGGGTCTCCGCGCAGCGGTCGCCGCAGCGCATACCTGGTGCGGCGCGCCTTGCCGGTCACGACGACCCTGCCCTGCAGCTCCTGCAACAGGCGGTGCAGCGTGGGAACGCTGACACCCACGCTGCGCGCCAGGTCCGTGGCGCTGACTGCCGCCTGCCTGGCGAGGACCGGCACGAGCTGGTCGCGCGCGGCTTGATTTCTGTTGCGCATTCTTTTATGAAATGATTCTTGAGAAGATTCTAGGCCTTGTTTTCCTCTGGAGACAGGGGTCATTTCGAGAAGATTAAAGAGCCGAAAATCGGCTGACGCGCCGGGCCGGAGCCTGGTACGGTGCATTACACTCGGCCCGGCATCCTGCGTTGGCGCCCCGTTCCGCGGGTGTGACGCTGTTCAAGCTGGAGGTTGGGAAGGAATGCGCCTGCTGCTCGTCGAGGACGACGTGATGGTGGCCAGCGGCATCAAGCTGGGCCTGAGCGACGCCGGCTACGCGGTGGACTGGGTGGGCAGCGGCGAGCGCGCCGAGGAGGTGCTGCGCAGCGAGTCCTTCGACGCCGCCATCATCGACATCGGCCTGCCGGGCATGGACGGTCTGGCGCTGACGCGCGCGCTGCGCCGCTCCACCTCGCCCAGCCGCGCCATGCCGGTGCTGATCCTGACCGCGCGTGACGCCCTGCAGGACCGCGTGCAGGGCCTGGACATGGGGGCCGACGACTACATGGTCAAGCCCTTCGAGCTGCCCGAGCTGCTGGCGCGCCTGCGTGCGCTGCTGCGCCGCTCGCAGGCGGCGACCTCGGCGGTGCTGCAGTTCGGCCCCTTCGAGCTCGACACGGCGCTGCGCCGCGCCACCGTGGCCGGCCCCGGCGGCCCGCAGGCGGTCGAGCTCGGCCCGCGCGAATGGACGGTGATGGAGTACCTGATGGTGCACGCGCCCAAGCCCGCCAGCAAGGACAAGCTGCTGCAGGCCCTGACCGGCTGGGACAAGGAGATCACGCCCAACGCGGTCGAGGTCTACATCTCGCGCCTGCGCGCCAAGCTCGAGCCGCATGGCGTGGCCCTGCGCTCGATACGCGGCTTCGGCTACCGGCTCGAGCTGAGAGCATGAGAGTTTTTCGATTTCACTCCCTCTCCCCAAAGGGGTACCGTCATTGCGAGGAGGCGCAGCCGACGCGGCAATCCATGGATCGCCACGGCCTTCGGCCTCGCGATGACGGCGGGGTGAGGGACGGCATGCCGTCGCTTCGAAGAGCTCTCAACCTCTGAGCATGAGCGTCCGTCCCATGGCCTCGGGCCTGCAGCGGCGCCTGATGCTGCTGCTGCTCCTGCCGCTGTGCCTGCTGTCCTTCGGCAGCGCCTGGTTCGACTACCAGCTGGCCGGCGACGCGGCGGCGCAGAAAGACCGCCAGCTGCTGCAGCTCATGCCCCTGCTCGGCGACTCGGTCGTGGCGCCGGGGCGCGACGGCGATGCGCCCCTGCTGCTGCTGGCGCCGCCGATCGAGGAATTCCTGCGCCTGCGCGTCGGCCTCACCGCCTTCGCGATCAGCGACCTGCAGGGCCAGCTGCTGCACGGCGAGCCCTGGCTGGCGGGCATCGTGCCGGCCACGCGCGAGCCGGAATTCCATTCGCTAGAGGAGGGCGACGTGACCTACCGGCTGGCGGTGCAGCGCGTGCCCACCGCGGCCGGCGAGCTGGTGCTGGTGCTGGCCGACGGCTCCGACCCGCGCCTGGGCTGGGTGCGCTCGGTGCTGTGGCGCGTGGTGCTGCCCAACCTGGCCCTGATGCTCATGGTGGCGCTGGCCATGAAATGGGCCATAGACCGGGCCCTGCGCCCGCTGACCACCCTGGCCGAGGCGGTGGCGCACCGCTCGCCGCGCGACCTGGACCCGATCGACGAGCAATCCTCGCCGGCCGAGGTGCGGCCCCTGGTGCAGTCGCTCAACCGCCTGTTTGGCCTGGTCAATGCCCAGGCCGAGAGCCAGCGCCGCTTCGTCGCCGACGCGGCGCACCAGCTGCGCACACCTCTGGCCGGGCTGCAGGCCCAGGTCGAGGCCTGGGCCCAGGCGCTGAACGCCTCGGTGAGCCCGCCGCCCACGGGCGCGCGCTATGTCTCCAACAAGCCGCCCGAGCCGGCCCGGCAGGCGCAGGGCGAGATCAGGCTCAAGGCCGAGCAGCTCTACAAGCTGCGCAGCGCCACGCGCCGCACCTCGCAGCTGGCCAACCAGCTGCTGGCCCTGTCGCGCGCCGACGCGCGCAACCTCGACGCCCAGGCCCTGCAGCGCGTGGACCTCAAGGCGCTGTGCGAGGACCTGCTGCAGGTGCACCTGGACGCCGCGACCGCGCGCCAGATCGACCTGGGCCTGGAGACCGGGCCGGCCCACGCCATGGGCAACGAATGGCTGCTGCGCGAGCTGCTGGGCAACCTGGTCGACAACGCGGTGCGCTACACGCCGGCCGGCGGCACGGTCACCCTCCGCTGCGGCATGGCCGAGGCCGAGGGCTCGCCAGACGGGCCGGCGCCTTACCTGGAAGTCGAGGACGACGGCCCGGGCGTGCCGCCGCCCGAGCGCTCCAAGGTGCTCGAGCGCTTCTACCGCCTGCCGGGCACCCAGGGAGAGGGCAGCGGCCTGGGCCTGGCCATCGCGAACGAGATCGCACGCGTGCACCACGGCCAGCTGCAGCTGCAGGGCGGTGCCGGCGGGCGCGGCCTGCGCGTGCGCCTGGTCTTCCCGGCTTGAGCACCCCCTCTCCCCAAAGGGGCGAGGGGGCAAATGCCGCTGTGCGAGAATCAATTCGACACATTTTGGTGGGCCCCATGTCAGAAACCGAGACCCTGTCGTCCCCCGCGCCCGAGCTGCCGGACGCCGCCGCGCCGGCGCGCAAGCGCCCGCGTCCGGGCGAGCGCCGCGTGCAGATCCTGCAGGCCCTGGCCACCATGCTGGAGCAGCCGGGCGCCGAGCGCATCACCACGGCCGCGCTGGCCGCGCGGCTGGAGGTCAGCGAGGCCGCGCTGTACCGGCATTTCGCGAGTAAGGCCCAGATGTTCGAGGGGCTGATCGAATTCATCGAGCAGTCGGTGTTCGGCCTGGTCAACCAGATCGCCGAGCGCGAGCCCTCCGGGGCCGCGCAGGCGGCCCGGCTGATCGCCATGCTGCTGCAGTTCGGCGAGAAGAATCCCGGCATGGCGCGCGTCATGGTCGGCGATGCCCTGGTGTTCGAGAACGAGCGCCTGCAGCAGCGCATGAACCAGTTCTTCGACAAGATCGAGGCGGCGCTGCGCCAGGCCCTGCGCCAGGCGGCCGACGCCGGCGGCTCGGCCACGCCCAGCGTGGACGCCCAGGTGCAGGCCTCGCTGCTCACGGCCTTCGCCGTGGGGCGCCTGCAGCGCTTTGCGCGCTCGGGCTTCAGGCGCCTGCCCACCGAGCACCTGGACGAGAGCCTGGCGCGCATGCTCTGACTGACCTCCCTCTCCCTCTGGGAGAGGGTCGGGGTGAGGGCTGGCAGGCTTACCGTCCGAGTTTGACCTTGGCTCCCGCCGCCTCGATCTCGGCCCAGGTCTGGTCGTCGATCACGATGCCATCGCGCTCACGCTGCGCGCGCGCCTCGCGCTCGGGCTCGCCGGCCACGCGCACGCGGTCCGTGCCCGGGGCGGCAGGGCCCTGCTGCAGCCAGTCGACGAAGGCCCGCGCTTCCTGCTCGAAGGCGGCCTGCGTGCCGAGTTTGACGGGGTCGATCACGATGCTCAGCATGCCGTTGATCACGGCCCTGGCCGCGTCGGGCGCGCGGTGCCAGGTGCCGCCGCCGGTCAGCGCGCCGCCCAGCAGCTCGCAGGCCACGGCCAGGCCGTAGCCCTTGTGCTCGCCGAAGGGCATCAGCGCGCCGAACAGGCCGCCGGCCTGGGGCACCACCACCACGCCGGGGTCGGTGGTGGGTTGGCCTTGCGCGTCGATCAGGTAGCCGGGCTCGGCGTGCCGGCCCTCGTTGTGCGCCACGCGCATCTTGCCCTGGGCCACGCGGCTGGTCGCGAAATCCAAAATAAAGGGCGCGCGGCCCTGGATGGGCACGCCTATGCAGCAGGGGTTGGTGCCGTAGCGCCCGTCGGCGCCGCCCCAGGGCGCGACCACGGGGCGCGACAGCACGTTGACGAAATGGATGGACACCAGGCCCTGGGCCACGGCCATCTCGGCGAAATGGCCGATGCGGCCCAGATGGTGGGCATTGCCCAGGGCCAGGATGCAGCTGCCCTGCGCCTTGGCGCGCTGCATCGCCAGCTGCATGGCCTGCTCGCCGACCACCTGGCCGTAGCCGCGCTGGCCGTCCAGCGTGAGCAGGCTGCCGGCGTCGAGCAGCACCTTGGCCGCGGCGTTGGGCTGGAGGCCGCCTTCGAGCACCGCGTCCACGTAGCGCGGCACCATGCCCACGCCGTGCGAGTCGTGGCCGCTGAGGTTGGCCAGCACCAGGTTGTCGGCCACGCAGCGGGCCTCGGTTTCGGTGCTGCCGGCGGCCGTGAGGATGGACGCCACGCGGGCGCGCAGTTCGGAAGCGGAGAGTGTGATGGACATGTGTGTGCTCAGTGGTGAGGGGGGTCTTTCCCTCTCCCTCTGGGAGAGGGGAGGGTGAGGGCATGTCGGCGCGCAGAGCCCTCACCCCCGCCCTCTCCCAGAGGGAGAGGGAGTGAGGAGAGGGCTACATCACGGCGCCGACCTGCCAGGGCACGAACTCGTTCTGCCCGTAGCCATGCTGCTCGCTCTTGGTCGGCTGGCCCGAGGCCGCGGCCAGCATCGTCTCGAAGATGCGCTGGCCCATCTCGGCGATCGAGGCCTTGCCGTCGACGATCTCGCCGCAGTTGATGTCCATGTCCTCCTCCTGGCGCTGCCACAGCGCCGAGTTGGTCGCCAGCTTGAGGCTGGGCGAGGGCGCGCAACCGTAGGCGCTGCCGCGCCCGGTGGTGAAGCAGATCAGGTTGGCGCCGCCGGCCACCTGGCCGGTGGCGCTGACCGGGTCGTAGCCCGGCGTGTCCATGTAGACGAAGCCGTGCGCCGCGACGGGCTCGGCGTACTCGTAGACCGCCTGCAGGTTGCTGGTGCCGCCCTTGGCCACCGCGCCCAGCGATTTCTCCAGGATGGTGGTCAGGCCGCCGGCCTTGTTGCCGGGCGAGGGGTTGTTGTTCATCTCGCCTTCGTTGACCGCGGTGTAATGCTCCCACCACTTGATGCGCGAGATCAGCTTCTCGGCCACCTCGGGGCGCACGGCGCGCCGCGTGAGCAGGTGCTCGGCGCCGTAGATCTCGGGCGTCTCGCTGAGGATGGCGGTGCCGCCATGCGCGACCAGCAGGTCCACCGCGGCGCCCAGGGCCGGGTTGGCGCTGATGCCCGAATAGCCGTCCGAGCCGCCGCATTGCAGGCCCACGGTCAGGTGGGCGGCGCTGCAGGGCTCGCGCCTCACGTCGTTGGCGCGCGGCAGCATGGCCTCGACCAGGGCAATGCCCTTGGCCACGGTCTGGCGCGTGCCGCCGCTGTCCTGGATGTTGAAGACCTTGAGCGTGTCGCCTTCGCGCAGGCTGCTGTGCGCCAGCCAGGCGTTGATCTGGTTGCCCTCGCAGCCCAGGCCCACCACCAGCACGCCCCAGAAGTTGGCGTGCGTGGCGTAGCCGGCCAGGGTGCGCTCGAGCAGCTGCAGGCCCAGGCCCCCGGTGTCCATGCCGCAGCCCGTGCCGTGCGTCAGCGCGACCACGCCGTCGATGTTGGGAAAGGCCGCCAGCGCGGCCGGGTTGGTCTGGCGCGAGAAATGGTCGGCGATGGCGCGCGCGGCGGTGGCCGAGCAGTTCACGCTGGACAGGATGCCGATGTAGTTGCGCGTGGCCACGCGGCCGTCGGCGCGCTTGATGCCCATGAACTGGGCCTCGCGCCGCGCCGGCTCGGGCTTGACGTCGGCGCCGACCGCGTAGTCGCGCGCAAAGTCGCCCTTGTCGGGGCCCATGTCGAGGTTGTGCGTGTGCACATGCTCGCCCGGCGCGATGGCCTGGCTGGCGAAGCCGATGATCTGGTTGTAGCGGCGCACCGGCTCGCCGGCGGCGATGGCGCGCGTGGCGATCTTGTGGCCGGGCGGCACCAGGCCGCGCACGGTGACTGCCTCGACGCGGGCGCCGCCCAGCAGCTGGGCGCGCGCGATCACCACGTCGTCGGCGGGATGGAGTCGGATGTAGGGGGTCATGACGGTCTGGTCGGGTCAATAGAACATCTTGGGCAGCCAGAGCACCAGCTTGGGGAAGTAGGTGATCACGATCAGGCTGCCCAGCAGCGGGAACAGCCAGGGCAGGATGGCCATGGTCGTGCGCTCCACCGAGAGCTTGGCCACGCGCGCCAGCACGAACAGCACCATGCCCATGGGCGGATGCAGCAGGCCGATCATGAGGTTGAGCACCATGACCAGGCCGAAGTGCACCAGGTCTATGCCCAGCTGCTGGCAGATCGGCACCAGGATGGGCACGAGGATGGTGATCGCGGCCGTGGGTTCGAGGAAGCAGCCGACGAACAGCATCAGCAGGTTGGCCAGCAGCAGGAACACCCAGGGCTCCTTGGTGAAGCCCAGCACCCACTCGCTGATCGCGGTGGTCACTCCGGTGGCGGTGAGCATCCAGCCGAAGATGCTGGCCGCCGCCACGATGAACAGCACGGTGGAGGTGGTCTCCACCGTGTCCAGGCAGACCTTGACGAAGGTCTTGAAGTTCAGCGTGCGGTACCAGGCGAAGCCCAGCACCATGGCCCAGAGGCAGGCCGCGATCGCGCCCTCGGTGGGCGTGAAGATGCCGGTGGTCATGCCGCCGATCAGCAGCACCGGCGTCATGATGGGCAGCACGGCCTGGAAGCTGAAGAGCTTGTCGAGCGCGAACAGCAGGGCCAGGCCGGCCAGCACCGTGGGCTGGGCCGGCAGGCCGAGCTTGGTCACCAGCGCCCACAGCGCGAGCGGCCAGCCGAGAACCACCACGGTCTCGCCCAGGGCCTTGAGCACGCGCGGCCACTGGAAGCGGATATCGGCGCCCCAGCCGTTCCTGTGCGCGAAATACGCCACCGTGAGCATCATCAGCGCGGCCAGCAGCACGCCCGGCAGGATGCCGGCGAGGAACAGGGCGCCCACGCTGACGTTGGCCATCATGCCGTAGATCACGAAGGGCAGGCTGGGCGGGATGATGGGGCCCAGCGTGGCCGAGGCGGCCGTCACGCCGACCGCGAACTCGGTGCCGTAGCCATGGTCCTTCATGGCCTTGATCTCGATGGTGCCCAGCCCCGCGGCGTCGGCGATGGCCGTGCCGCTCATGCCGGCGAACACCACCGAGCCGACCACGTTGACATGGCCCAGGCCGCCCTTGAGCCAGCCCACCAGGGCCAGGGCGTAGTTGTAGATGCGGTTGGTGATGCCGGCGTTGTTCATCAGGTTGCCGGCCAGGATGAAGAAGGGCACGGCCAGCAGCGGGAAGCTGTCTATGCCACTGATCATGCGGTGGATCACGACGAAGGAGGGCAGGTTGCCGCTCCACAGGATGTAGAGCAGCGCCGAGCCGGCCATGGCGATGGCCACCGGGATGCCGCCGCCCATGAGCAGCAGGAAAATGATTTTGAGCATGGCCTTGGGATGGGTTCAGTAGAGGGCCCCCGGCCGGGCCGGGGGCGCTGGGGAGGGCGGGCGCTCAGCGGTCCTCGATCGCGCTCTCGGGCCGCTCGAGTACGCTGTAGCCGCGCCGGCGGTGGGTGCGCGCCACCTGGATGGCGCGCCAGGTCATGACCGCGAAGCCGAGCAGGCAGACCGCGTAGACGACGTTCATGGGCAGGTCGATCAGCGTCATGCGCGAGTTGCTGCCCAGCTTGTTCATCATCAGCAGCGTGAGCAGCACGGTGGCAGCGAAGAACAGCACGCGCAGCCAGTCCACCGCGGCGGCCATGCGGCGCGCCATCGCAGGGGCCATGAAGCGGTAGAAGAAGTCGACCTGGATGTGGTTGTTCTTGGCCACGCCGATGGCGGCGCCGATGAAGACCACGCCGATCAGCAGGTAGCGCGCGATCTCCTCGGTCCAGGCGGCCGAGTCGTTGAGCACGTAGCGCGTGAAGAACTGGTAGAACACCGTGGCCCCGAGCAGCCAGAACAGGCCCAGGGCCGCCCAGGCCTCCGGCGTGGTGCCCGACAGGTCCACGGCATCGTCCTCGGTGTGGAACTCGCCGTCTTCGCCCATCACCTGGGGCAGCGCGTCAAGGTCTTGCATGGCTTTGCCGGCTTACTTGATGGCGACGATGCGGTCGTAGTCGGCCTGGCGGTAGCCATGGTCGGTCGGCCGGGTGGCCTTGAGCACGGCCTCGCGGAAGGCGCTCTTGTCCACAGTCAGCACGTTGTTGCCCTTCTTCTTGAACTCCTCGGCCAGGCGGACCTCGGCGGCGGCGATCTCGCGGCTGGCCTTCTCGGCGGCTTCCTGTGTGACCTCGGCGAAGATCTTCTTCTCGGCGTCGCTGAGCTTGCCCCACAGCGGGCCGCCGACCACGGTCAGCAGCGAGTCGACGATGTGGCCGGTCAGCGAGATGTTCTTCTGCACCTCGAAGAACTTCTTGGCCTCGATGGTGGGCAGCGGGTTCTCCTGCGCGTCCACGGTGCCGTTCTGCAGCGCCAGGTAGACCTCGGCGAAGGCGATCGGCGTGGCGTTGGCGCCCAGGGCCTTGGGGAAGGCCAGGTAGGCGGGGGCGTCGGGCACGCGGATCTTCAGGCCCTTCATGTCCTCGGGCTTCTGCACCGCCTTGTTCGAGGTGACGTGGCGCGCACCGTAGTAGGTGAGGGCGGTGATGTGGTTGCCGGTCTTGTCGTCGTAGCCCTTGGCCAGCTCGCGGAACACCTCGCTCCTGGCGTACTTGAGCTGGTGCTCGGCGTCGCGGAAGATGAACGGAAAGTAGGACACGGCCAGCGGCGGGTAGCTGCGCGCGGCGAAGCTGGCGCCGGTGAGGATGATGTCCACCGTGCCCAGGGTCAGGCCCTGGTTGATGTCGGACTCCTTGCCCAGCGAGGAGGCGGGGAACACCTGGACCTCGTACTTGCCGTTGGTGCGCTTCTTGATCTCCTCGCCGGCCCAGACCGACCACTTGTGATAGGGCTCGGAGGTCTCGTAGGCATGGGCCCACTTGAGTTTGTTCTGCGCCTGGGCCAGGGCCGGCAGGCCGGCGCCGGCCAGCAGGGCGCACAGCGCCAGGGTCTTGAGGGTGGTTCGCTTGCTCATGGTGTCTCCTCGGTGGGGTGGTTCAGGGTTGGAAGCCGGAATGCGGTGTCAGGAGCGGCGCGCGCGGCGCCAGCTCACGTTGTAGCGGTCGTGCGCGTGCTTGAGGTGGGCCTGCATGGCCTCGCGCGCGGCGCCGGGGTCGTGCGCGCGTATCGCCTCGAGCACGGCCTGGTGTTCGGCGAGGGCCGCGTTCCACGAGGCCGCGTCCTCGAAATAGTCGCCCAGGCGCTCGAACAGCGGGGCATGGCGCGCCTCCCAGTAGCGCTGCACGGTGTCGCGCAGCACCTCGTTGCCGCAGGCCTGGGCCACGGCGTTGTGGAAGGCCTCGTCGCCGGCGCGCGGCGCGGCGCCGTCCTCGGCTTGGTCGCGCATCTGCTGCAGCGCGCTGTCGATCGCGAGTATCTGGGCCTTGCGCGCGTGGCGCGCGGCCAGGGCCGCGACCTCGCCCTCGACCAGCTCGCGCGCGCGCATCAGCTCCAGCGGCCCCCATTCGGTGGGGTCGTGCGGCGCGGCGGGCGGCTTGCGCGCGCCGGGCTGCAGCACGTAGATGCCCGAGCCGGTGCGCACCTCGATCATGCCCTCGACCTCCAGCGCGATCAGCGCCTCGCGCACCGAGGGGCGGCTCACGCCGAGCTGCTTGGCCAGGTCGCGCTCGGCCGGCAGCCGCGAGCCGGGGGCGAACTCGCCCGAGACGATCAGGGCGCGCAGCTGGGCGGCGATCTGCTGGTACAGGCGTTGGGGCTCTAGGGACTGGATCGGCACGTCAAAGAGGTTTGCGTTTAAGGGTTAGCCACGAGTGGTCAAGTGGTAAGGCCAATTCATAATCCCATGAAACGCCCACTGCCTTCATCCGGCAAAACCCTTACCAAGGAGAACCGTTCGTCATGCGACTCAAAGGAAAAACCGCCCTGATCACCGCCGCGGGGCAGGGCATAGGACGCGCCAGCGCCCTGGCCCTGGCTGCCGAGGGCGCCCAGGTCTGGGCCACCGACGTCAATCCCAAATTGCTCGACGACTACGACGGCGTGGCCAATGTGCGCGCCGTCAAGCTCGACGTGCTGGACAAGGCGGCCATCGAGCGCCTGGCGGCCGACCTGCCGGCGCTGGACGTGCTGTTCAACTGCGCCGGCGTGGTGCACAACGGCGCGCTGCTGCAGGCCTCGGACCAGGACCTGGAGTTCGCCTTCCAGCTCAACGTGCGCGCCCAGTTCTGGACCATACAGGCCTTCCTGCCCAAGATGCTGGCGGCCGGCGGCGGCAGCATCATCAACATGGCCAGCGTCTGCGGCAGCATCAAGGGCCTGCCCAACCGCTTCGTCTACGGCACGACCAAGGCCGCCGTGATCGGCCTCACGAAAAGCGTGGCGGCCGACTACGTGGGCCAGGGCATACGCTGCAACGCCGTCTGCCCCGGCACCGTGGACACGCCTTCGCTGGCCGAACGCATCAATGCCAACGCCGATCCGGCGGCGGCGCGCCAGGCCTTCGTCGCGCGCCAGCCCATGGGGCGCCTGGCCCAGGCGCACGAGATCGCGCCCCTGGTGCTGTTCCTCGCCAGCGACGAGTCGGCCTTCGTCACGGGCCAGGCCTACGCCATCGACGGCGGCATCACCATATGAACCAGCTCGACCTGAACGGCCGCCACGCCGTCATCACCGGCGGCGCGGCCGGCCTGGGCCTGGCGATCGCGCAGCGCATGCTGGCCTCGGGCGCGCGCGTGACGCTGTGGGACCGCGACCCGCAGGCGCTGGCGTGCGCGGCCGGGCAGCTCGGCGCCGGTGTGCGCACCGTGGCGGTGGACGTGAGCGAGCACGCCAGCGTGGTGCAGGCGGTGGCGCAGACCGAGGGCGCGATCGACGCCCTGGTCAACAGCGCCGGCGTGACCGGCCCGAACACGCGGCTGTGGGACTACCCGCCCGAGGCCTGGCGCCAGGTCTTGGACGTGAATCTCAACGGCCTGTTCTACTGCTGCCGCGAGATCGTGCCGCGCATGCGCGAGCGCAACTGGGGCCGCATCGTCAACATCGCCTCGGTGGCCGGCAAGGACGGCAACCCCAATGCCAGCGCCTATAGCGCCAGCAAGGCCGCGGTGATCGCGCTGACCAAGTCGCTGGGCAAGGAACTGGCCGACACCGGCATACGCGTGAACTGCGTGACGCCGGCGGCGGTGAAGACCGCGATCTTCGACCAGATGACGCCCGAGCACATCCAGTTCATGCTGTCCAAGATTCCCATGGGCCGCTTCGGCCTGCCGGAGGAGGTCGCCGCCATGGTGGGCTGGCTGTGCACCGAGGACTGCTCGTTCTCCACCGGAGCGGTGTTCGACCTCTCGGGCGGGCGCTCCAGCTACTGACTTACATTTCAAACCCTTGCATACCAAGAAAGGAATTCGATGAAACTCGTTCGCTATGGCAAGCCGGGCAAGGAAAAGCCCGGCCTGATCGATGCCGAGGGCAAGCTGCGCGACCTGAGCGGCGTGATCGCCGACATCACGCCCGAGCAGCTGGGCGACAAGGCGCTGGCCAAGCTCGCCAAGCTCAAGACCGACAAGCTGCCGCTGGTCAAGGGCAAGCCGCGCATGGGCTGCCCGGTGGCGGGCGTCGGCAAGTTCATCGCCATCGGCCTGAACTATGCCGACCATGCGGCCGAGTCCAATCTGCCCATCCCCAAGGAGCCCATCGTCTTCACCAAGGCGACCAGCTGCATCCAGGGGCCCAACGACGACGTGATGCTGCCCAAGGGTTCCAAGAAGACCGACTGGGAAGTCGAGCTCGGCGTGGTGATCGGCGCCAAGGCCCAGTACGTCTCGCAGAAGGACGCGCTCAACTACGTGGCCGGCTACTGCACCATCAACGACGTCAGCGAGCGCGAGTACCAGATCGAGCGCGGCGGCACCTGGGACAAGGGCAAGGGCTGCGACACCTTCGGCCCCATCGGCCCCTGGCTGGTCACGCGCGACGAGGTGGCCAACCCGCAGAAGCTGGACATGTGGCTGGACGTCAACGGCGAGCGCATGCAGACCGGCAACACCAGGACCATGATCTTCAACGTGGCCAAGCTGGTCAGCTACGTGAGCCAGTTCATGACGCTGATGCCGGGCGATGTGATCACCACCGGCACCCCGCCGGGCGTGGGCATGGGCATCAAGAAGAACGGCGAGGCCGCGCCGGTCTATCTGAAGAAGGGCGACGTGATCACCCTGGGCATAGAAGGCCTGGGCGAGCAGCGCCAGCTCGTCGTGCCGTTCAAGCTCTGAGCGCTGCCTTCCTCTTGAAAACGGGCTGCTGTGCGGCCCGTTTTCTTTTTCCCCTTCGAAAAAACAAATCGGCCGGGGATAGGCAGCGGCCAAGAAATGCTGCAAAATAGCACGATCGTTCGTTTTATTTTTCAATCATGGCCACCGATTCCTCCGCCAAGACCGCGCGCGCCGCCGAGCGTGGCGGCCGTGCCCTGCAAAAAGGCCAGCAGACCAAGGCCGTCATCGTCGAGGCGGCGCTGGGCCTGGCCACCCAGATCGGCCTGGAAGGCCTGTCCATAGGCGCCCTGGCCGAGGTCACGGGCATGAGCAAGTCGGGCGTGTTCGCCCATTTCGGCTCGCGCGAGGAGCTGCAGATCTCGGTGATCCGCGAGTACCACGTGCGCTTCGAGGACGAGGTGTTCTACCCGGCCATGCAGGCGCCGCGCGGCCTGCCGCGCCTGCGCGCCCTGTTCGACAACTGGATGCAGCGCACCTCGACCGAGATCGACTCGGGCTGCCTCTACATCGGCGGCGCGGTCGAGTTCGACGACCGGCCCGGGCCGGTGCGCGACGCGCTGGCCAGCTCGGTCAACACCTGGCTGGCCGCCATGCACCGCGCCGTGGTCCAGGCCCAGGAGGAGGGCCACCTGCGCGCCGACGCCGACGAGCAGCAGATCGCCTTCGAGATCCACGCCATGATCCTGGCCCTGCACTACGAGGCGCGCTTTCTGAAAAAGCCCGGCGCCATCGCGCGCGCCCACGCCGGCTTCGACAACATCCTGGCGCGCTGCAGCGCCGCTCCGGCAGCTGGCCCGGAGCCCGCGCGTGCGCGCAGCCGTTCACGTTCTTCCTGATTCCCACCATTCGTCCAAATCCCAAGGAGCCCGACATGCCCAGCTACACCCCGCCCCTGCGCGACATGCAGTTCGTGCTGCACGAACTGCTGCACGTCACCGACGAGCTGCGCGCGCTGCCGCGCCACGCCGAGGTCGACGCCGACACCATCAACGCCGTGCTCGAGGAGGGGGGCAAGTTCGCGGCCGAGGTCACCTTCCCGCTCAACCTGAGCGGCGACGCCGAGGGCTGCCAGCTGGACCAGGCCACGCACGAGGTGCGCACGCCCCAGGGCTTCAAGGCGGCCTACGCCCAGTACGTGGAAGGCGGCTGGGCGGCGCTGTCCTGCGACCCCGAATACGGCGGCCAGGGCCTGCCCTTCGCGCTCAACCAGTGCTTCTACGAGATGCTGAACTCGGCCAACCAGGCCTGGACCATGTACCCCGGCCTCTCGCACGGTGCCTACGAATGCCTGCACGCCCACGGCACCGAGGAGCAGAAGGCGCTCTACCTGCCCAAGCTCACCAGCGGCGAATGGACCGGCACCATGTGCCTGACCGAGCCGCATTGCGGCACCGACCTGGGCCTGCTGCGCAGCAAGGCCGAGCCCCAGGCCGACGGCAGCTACCGCATCACCGGCAACAAGATCTTCATCAGCGCCGGCGAGCACGACCTGGCGCCCAACATCGTGCACCTGGTGCTGGCCCGCCTGCCCGACGCGCCGCCCGGCAGCAAGGGCATCAGCCTGTTCGCCGTGCCCAAGTTCAAGGTGAACGCCGACGGCTCGCCGGGGGAGCGCAATGGCATCTACTGCGGCGGCCTGGAACACAAGATGGGCATCCACGGCAACGCCACCTGCCAGATGGTGCTCGAGGGCGCGGTCGGCAGCCTGGTCGGCCAGCCCAACAAGGGCCTGCAGGCCATGTTCGTGATGATGAATGCCGCCCGCCTGGGCGTGGGCAACCAGTCGCTGGGCCTGACCGAGGTGGCCTACCAGAACGCGCTGGCCTACGCCAAGGAGCGCCTGCAGATGCGCTCGCTGACCGGCCCCAAGGCCAAGGACCAGCCGGCCGACCCCATCATCGTCCATCCCGACGTGCGCAAGATGCTGCTCACGGCCAAGGCCTGGGCCGAGGGCGGCCGCGCGCTCGCCAGCTTCTGCGCCCTGCTGCTCGACAAGGAGCTGCACCACCCCGACGAGAAGCAGCGCCAGGACAGCGCCGAGCTGCTGGCCCTGCTCACCCCCATCGTCAAGGCCTTCCTCACCGACAACGGCTACCAGGCCGCCACGCTGTGCCAGCAGGTGTTCGGCGGCCACGGCTACATCCGCGAGTCGGGTATGGAGCAGTACGTGCGCGACGCCCGCATCAACATGATCTACGAGGGCACGAACACCGTGCAGTCGCTGGACCTGCTGGCGCGCAAGGTGCTGGCCAACAACGGCGCCACGCTCAAGAAGTTCGGCAAGCTGGTCGCCGCCCTGGTCGAGGAGGAGGGCGTGAACGAGAAGATGGCCGAGTTCATCAACCCGCTGGCCTACCTGGGCGAGCAGATGACGAAGTTCACCACCGAGATCGGCTTCAAGGGCTTCCAGAACGCCGACGAGGTCGGCGCCGCGGCGGTGGACTACCTGCGTGTGGCCGGCCATCTGGTATTCGGCTACTTCTGGGCGCGCATGGCCCAGGTGGCGCTGCGCCGCATTGCCGAGGGCAGCGCCGATCCCTTCTACCAGGCCAAGCTGCAGACCGCGCGCTTTTATTTCGCCAAGCTGTTCCCCGAGACCGCGATGCTGATGCGCAGCGCGCGCGCCGGCGCCAAGGTCCTGATGGACACCGACGCGGCCCTGGCTTGAGCGGCGCGGAGGAAACGCCATGTCACGCTTTCAAGTGAAAAAAGTCGCCGTGCTCGGCGCGGGCGTCATGGGCGCCCAGATCGCCGCCCACCTGGTCAACGTCAAGGTGCCGGTGCTGCTGTTCGATCTTCCCGCCAACGGGACGGGCGGAGGGGCCCCGTCCCCCTCCTCATCAGGGCCCAAGAACGGCATCGTGCTCAAGGCCATCGAGGGTCTGAAGAAGCTCAAGCCCGCGCCCCTGGGCGTGGCCGAGGACGCAGCCCTGATCCAGGCCGCCAACTACGAGGAGCACCTGGCATCGCTGCGCGAGTGCGACCTGGTCATCGAGGCCATCGCCGAGCGCATGGACTGGAAGCACGATCTCTACCAGAAGATCGCGCCCTTCATCGCGCCGCACGCCATCCTGGCCAGCAACACCTCGGGCCTGGCTATCACCCGGCTAGCCGAGGCCCTGCCCGAGGCGCTCAAGCCGCGCTTTTGCGGCATCCACTTCTTCAACCCGCCGCGCTACATGAGCCTGGTCGAGCTGATCGCCACGCCGAACACCCAGGCCAGTATCCTCGACGACCTGGAAAGCTTCGTCACCAGCGGCCTGGGCAAGGGCGTGGTGCGCGCCAAGGACACGCCCAACTTCGTCGCCAACCGCATCGGCATCGCCGGCATGCTCTCGACCATGAAGGAGGCCGAGCGCTTCGGCCTCGCGTTCGACGTGGTCGACGACCTGACCGGCAAGCGCCTGGGCCGTGCCAGCTCGGGCACCTTCCGCACCGCCGACGTGGTGGGCCTGGACACCCTGGCCCATGTGATCCGCACGCTGCAGGACAACCTCGACGAGCAGAGCGACCCGTTCTACCCCAGCTTCGGCACGCCCGAAGTGCTTAAGACCCTGCTCGAGGGCGGGCAGCTGGGCCAGAAGTCCGGGGCCGGCTTCTACAAGAAGCAGGGCCGCGAAGTGCTGCGCTACGACCCTAGGACCAAGGACTACGTGGCGGCCGGCCAGAAGGCCGACGAGGTCTACGGCCGCATGCTGAAGAAACCGGCGGCCGAGCGCCTCAAGCTGCTGCGCAGCAGCGAAGGCGCGCAGGGAAGATTCTTGTGGGCGATCCTGCGCAACAGCTTCCACTACGCCGCCCTGCACCTGGACCGCATCGCCGAGACCGCGCGCGACGTCGATCTGGCCATGCGCTGGGGCTTCGGCATGCAGCAGGGCCCGTTCGAGCTCTGGCAGGAGGCCGGCTGGCTGGCGGTGGCCCGCATGGTTCAGGAGGACATAGACGCCGGCCTGGCGCTGTGCTCGGCGCCGCTGCCCGACTGGGTCTTCACCGGGCCGGTGGCCGAGGCCGGTGGCGTGCACCAGGCCCAGGGCTCGTGGAACCCGGCCGCCGGCCGCTTCGAGCCGCGCCGCCAGCTGCCGGTGCATGCGCGCCAGCTGTTTCCCGAGTTGCTGCTAGGCGAGGCCGGGCCGAAGTTCGAGGGCGCGGGCCAGACCCTGCAGGAGGACGCGGCGATCCGCCTGTGGACGCTCGATGGCGAGCTCCTGATCGCGAGCATCAAGTCCAAGATGCACGCGATCAGCCCGGCCGTGGCCGAAGGCCTGTCGCGCGCGGTGGACCTGGCCGAGCAGGGCTACCAGGGCCTGGTGATCTGGTCGGGCGACGAGCCCTTCAGCGCCGGCGCCGACCTGCAGTCCATGCTGCCGGGCTTCATGATGGGCGGCGTCGCGGCCATCGACGAGGCCGAGCACGAGCTGCAGCGCATCATGCTCAAGCTGCGCTACGCCAGCGTGCCCGTGGTCTCGGCCATCCGCGGCCTGGCCCTGGGCGGCGGCTGCGAGCTGGCCCTGCACTCGGCGCGCCGCGTGGCCCACATGGAAAGCTACATCGGTCTGGTCGAAGTCGGCGTGGGCCTGGTGCCCGGCGCGGGTGGTCTGACCTATATTGCGCGCCGTGCCGCCGAGAACGCGGCCCGCTCGACGGGCAAGGACCTGCTGCCCTTCCTGACCGAGGGCTTCACCGCCGCGGCCATGGCCCGGGTCGGCACCAGCGCGCTCGAGTCGCGCCAGCTCGGCTATCTGCTGGACAGCGACGTCATCGTGCCGCACAAGGACGAACTGCTGTACGTCGCGCTGAACGAGGCCCGGGCCCTGTTCCAGGGCGGCTGGCGGCCGCCGCACCGGCGCCTGTTCCCGGTGGCGGGGCGCGACGGCCGCGCCACCATCCTGGGCCAGCTGGTCAACATGCGCGACGGCGGTTTCATCAGCCAGCACGACTTCCACATCGCCGACCTGATCGCCGGCGTGCTGACCGGCGGCGAGGTCGAGCCCGGCACCCTGGTCAGCGAGGACTACCTGATGACGCTGGAGCGCCGCGCCTTCTGCGCGCTGCTGGCCCACCCCAAGACCCAGGAGCGCATCATGGCCATGCTGTCCACCGGCAAGCCGCTGCGCAACTGATCCCTCACCTTCCCCCAGAGGGGGAAGGAGCAAGGCAGCTAAGGAGCTTTTCATGAAACAAATTCAAGACGCCTACATCGTCGCCGCGACGCGCACGCCGATCGGCAGGTCGCACAAGGGCTACTTCCGCCACACCCGTCCCGACGAGCTGCTGGCCACCGTGCTGCGCTCGGCCCTGGCCCAGGCGCCGGGGCTGGACCCGCAGGCCATCGAGGACGTGATCTGCGGCTGCGCCATCCCCGAGGGCCAGCAGGGCCTGAACGTGGCGCGCATAGGCGCGGTGCTGGCCGGCCTGCCGAAAAGCGTGGGCGGCATCACCGTCAACCGCTTCTGCGCCTCCGGGCTCTCGGCCGTGCAGATGGCGGCCGACCGCATCCGCGTGGGCGAGGCCGAGGTCATGGTCGCGGCCGGCGCCGAGAGCATGAGCATGGTGCCCATGATGGGCAACACGCCCAGCCTCTCGCCCACGATCTTCGCCAATACCGAGGACGTGGACCAATACGGCATCGCCTACGGCATGGGCCTGACGGCCGAGAAGGTGGCCCAGCAGTGGAAGGTCTCGCGCCAGGCGCAGGACGAATTTGCCTACCGCTCGCACATGAAGGCGGTCGCCGCGATGCAGGCCGGCGAGTTCACGGCCGAGATCACGCCGGTCGAGCTCAGCGAGCGCAGCGTCGACCTGGCCACCGCCGAGGTCGCCGTCCGGACCCGCAGCGTGAGCCTGGACGAAGGCGCCCGCCCCGACACCACACCCGAAGGCCTGGCCAAACTCCGGGCCGTGTTCGCCGCGCGCGGCTCGGTCACGGCCGGCAACAGCTCGCAGACCTCGGACGGCGCGGGCGCGCTGATCCTGGCCAGCGAGGCGGCCGTCAAGCGCTTCGGCCTCACGCCGCTGGCGCGCTTCGTCAGCTTTGCCAGCCGCGGCGTGCCGCCCCACCTGATGGGCATAGGCCCGATAGCGGCCATCCCGGCCGCGCTGCACCAGGCTGGCCTGAAGCAGGACGACATCGACTGGATCGAGCTCAACGAGGCCTTCGCCGCCCAGTCGCTGGCCGTGATGGGCAGCCTGGGCCTGGACCCGGCCAGGGTCAACCCCATGGGCGGCGCGATCGCGCTCGGCCACCCGCTGGGCGCCACCGGCGCTATCCGTTCGGCGACAGTGGTGCACGCGCTGCGGCGGCACAATAAGCGCTACGGCATGGTCACCATGTGCGTGGGCATGGGGCAGGGCGCGGCCGGCATCTTCGAGCGCGTCTGAGACCTGCCCCCAGCGAGGAGTACAGCGATGAGCAAGACCACGGTGTCGACGGCCCACCCGTTCGACCAGGCGCTGGCCCTGATGCCGGTCGCGGTGACGGCGCAGGAGCATGGCCGCGAGGCTACGCGCCACTGGCAGGGCCATACCCATGCGGCCTACTGGAACATGGTCGGGCCGTTCGGCGGCCTCACGGCCGCCCAGGCCCTGCAGGCCGTGCTGCAGCATCCCGAGCGCCTCGGCGAGCCGGTATCCTTCACCGTGAACTTCGCCGCCGCCCTGGCCGAGGGGAGCTTCCGCGTCGAGGCGCGGCCGGTGCGCACCAACCGCTCGACCCAGCACTGGACCGTCGCGATCCTGCAGACCGACGACGCCGGCCTGGACTCGGTGATGCTGACCGCCACGGCCGTGACCGCCAAGCGGCGCGGCACCTGGAGCGCGGCCGATGCGGTGATGCCCGAGGTGCCGGCGCCCGAGACCATCGCGCGCGCCAGTTCCGCCCGGCGCGTGGCCTGGGTGCAGCGCTACGACCTGCGTCCCTGCGCCGGCGAGCTGCCGGCCGCCTGGGACGATGCCGAGGCCGACAGCCTGACCCAGCTGTGGATGCGCGACGACCCGCCGCGCCCGCTCGATTTCTGCAGCCTCACGGCCCTGGCCGACGTGTTCTACCCGCGCGTGTGGCGCCGCCGCGCGCGCATGACGCCGGTGGGCACGGTCTCCATGACGGTCTACTTCCACGCCGGTGCGGCCGAGCTCGCCGCCACCGGCGAGGGCTACCTGCTGGGCCAGGCGCGTGCCCAGTCCTTCTTCAACGGTTTCTTCGACCAGAGCGCCGAGCTCTGGAACCAGGCCGGCCAGCTGCTGGCCACCAGCCACCAGATCGTCTATTTCAAGGAATGAACCCGATGTCAGAGATCCTAGAACACTGCGACGCCGGCGTGCTCACGCTCACGCTCAACCGTGCGGAGCGCAAGAACGCCCTCACTGCGGACATGTACGCGGCCCTGGCCGATGCGCTGGCGCGCGCCGAGGCCGACGCCAGCGTGCGCGTGGTGCTGCTGCAAGGCCAGGAGACCGTGTTCAGCGCCGGCAACGACATCGGGGACTTCCTCAATGCGCCGCCGGCCACGCCCGACCGGCCGGTGTTCCGCTTCCTGCGCGGCATCGCCGCCTTCCCCAAGCCGCTGCTCGCCGCCGTCTGCGGGCCGGCCGTGGGCGTGGGCACCACCCTGCTGTTCCACTGCGACCTGGTCTACGCCGGCGACAACGCGGCTTTCTCCATGCCCTTCGTCAACCTGGGCCTGTGCCCCGAGGCGGCCTCCAGCCTGCTGGCGCCCCAGATGTTCGGCTACCACCGCGCGGCCGAGGCCCTGCTGCTGGGCGAGCCCTTCTTCGCCGAGGCCGCGCTCGAGGTCGGCCTGGTCAACCGCGTGCTGCCGCCGACCGAGGTCAACGCCTACGCCCAGGCCCAGGCGCGCAAGCTGGCCGCCAAGCCCCTGGTGTCGCTGGTCGAGACCAAGCGCTTGCTGAAGAAGGGCCAGGCCGCGCAGGTGGCCGAGCGCATGGCCGAGGAGGGCGCGAGCTTCTCGCGCATGCTGCGCGAGCCGGCCGCGCGCGAGGCCTTCGCCGCCTTCATGGACAAGCGCAAGCCCGATTTCTCGGCGCTTTGAAGCCGGTTCGCGCCTGCACGAGGCCCATGCCTTGACGCCCCCCCATACCAAGCACCAGGCCGCAGCCGCGGCCTTCGAACCCGAGTTCATCGCGGGCCTCAAGAGCATCTTCGAAGAGCGCATCGCCTTCAACCAGCTGCTCGGCCTGAAGATCGACACGCTCGAGCCCGATCGGGTCGGCGCCCACATCGCCATGCGGCCCGAACTGATCGGCCATTTCAGCTACCACCGCCTGCACGGCGGCGTGATCAGCGCCGGGCTCGACGCCATGGGCGGCCTGGCGGTGCTGGCCGCGATCGGCGCGCGCCACATGGACGAGCCGCCCGCGCAGCGCCTGCACCGCTTCGCCAAGCTCGGCACCATAGACCTGCGTATCGACTACCTGCGTCCGGCCATAGGCGAGCGCTTCGAGCTGCGTGCCGAGGTCATGCGCCTGGGCTCGCGCGTGGCTTCCACGCGCATGGAGTTCCTGGGCGAAGGCGGCAGGCTGCTGTCCACCGGGGCGGGGGCCTACATCGTGTCCTGAGCCCTTATCGCCCTGCGCGACCAGGGCTGAGTGTCGTAAAAAATGGCGCGCGCTGCTATGCTTGATGGAAATCAAAAAGAAACAGCTGCATGGAAAAAAGGGGCCGTGACCCAGAAATGGGCGCAGGGAGCAGAGGGCCGTATGTGGTTCTCGAGTTGGATGCTGTGCGCGTCGCCCTGCCCCTGGCCGTGGTCGAGCGTGTCATCCAGGCTGTTGCCCTGTCGTATCTGCCCGGCGCCCCCGAGATCGTGCTCGGGGTCCTCAACCTCCAGGGGCGCGTCATCCCGGTCGTCAACCTGCGTCGTCGCCTGGGCCTGCCCGAGCGTGCGCAGGCCCTGAGCGACCACATCGTCATCGCCCGAGCGCGTCAGCGTTCCGTGGCGCTGGTCGTCGACGCGGTGAGCGGAGTGACCGACTGCGCCGGTCCGGACTGGATCGACGCGGCGCGCATCCTGCCCGGGCTCGAACTGGTCGACGGCGTCCTGCGCCAGGGTGACGGCCTGCTGCTGGTGCACGATCTGGACCGGTTTCTCTCGCTCGACGAAGCGACCTCCCTCGACACGGCCATGGCGGCCAGCGGAGGTCCGTGAAATGGGCAAGGCCCTGTCCGAGACCCAGCTGGCCCGCCTGAGCGAGCTTGTCGGGACCCGTCTGGGCCTGCATTTCCCCCCGGAACGCTGGAGCGATCTGGCCCGCGGCATGGCCGCCGCCGCGACCGACTTCGACCTGCCGGACGCGGCGGCCTGCGCGCAACGGCTGCTGTCCGCGCCCCTGAGCGACGCTGACGTCGAACGGCTGGCGACGTACCTGACCGTGGGCGAGACCTATTTCTTTCGCGACCGGGCCCTGTTCGATCTGCTCGAGGGGCGCATCCTGCCGGAACTGCTGCAGGCGCGTTGCGCCAGTGCGCCGCAACTGCGGATCTGGAGTGCGGGCTGCGCCACCGGGGAGGAGCCGTATTCGGTCGCCATGCTGCTGGACCGGCTGCTGCCCCGAGCCGACCCCCTGCAGGTGAGCCTGCTGGGCACGGACATCAATCCAGAGTTCCTGCGCCGCGCGGTGCAAGGCGAGTACGGCGCCTGGTCGTTCCGGGACACGCCGGCCTGGGTCCAGGAGCGCTATTTCGAGCGCCGGCCGGACGGGCGCTTGCGGCTGCACGAGCGCATCCGCCGGTGCGTCACCTGGGCGGTGCTCAACCTGGCCGAGGACAGCTATCCCTCGCTGGCCAGCAATACTTTCGCGACGGATCTGATCTTGTGCCGCAACGTGTTGATGTACTTCGGCCCTGCGCAGGCCGCAGCGGTGGTCGAGCGGCTGCACCGCGCACTGCGGCCGGGAGGCTGGCTGGTGGTGACGCCGGCGGAGATGTCCAGCGCCCTGTTCACCGGCTTCACCCCCGTCACCCTGGACGGCGTGACGCTGTACCGCAAGAGCGCGCTTGCGCCCGCGTTGCGTGACGCGGCGGTGCCGGCGCGGTCGCCGTTCGTCCCTTCGCCGGGCCGGTGGATGCCGGCCGCGCCGCGGTCGCTTGCGGTCGAGCCCCCGCGCGACCCGCGGCGGCTGGCGCTGACGGCGCGGGCCCTGGCCGACCAGGGGCGCTTCGACGAGGCCCTGGCCTGGTGCCAGCGGGCGATCGCCGCCGACAAGCTCAGGCCGGCGGCGCATTACCTGCTCGCGACCATCCAACAGGAGCAGGGCCAGGCCGACGCCGCGGCGCAGTCGCTCGCGCGGGCGCTGTACCTCGAGCCGGACTTCATCCTGGCCCATTTCGCGCTCGGCAGCCTGCGCCGGGCCCAGGGCCGTGCCGGCGAGGCCGCGCGGCACTTCGGCCGAGCCCTGGTCCTGCTGCAGGACTGCCCCGCGGACGAGACCGTGCCCGAGTCCGAGGGCCTGCATGCCGGCCGGCTGGCCGAGGTGGTGCGCCTGGCACTGGCCAACCTGCAGCAGACGCAGGGTGCGGCGGGCCGCGCACCTCTGACGCGGAGGCAAGTGCATGAACGATGACACGCCGATCACGCGCGCCCCGGCGGGGCCGGGCGCGCTCGACTGGTCCAGCGTACGGCAACGCATGGAGGCTGCGCGCCTGGCATTCGACCGTGCGGGGATGCATGATCCCGAGACCACCCAGCGCATCCTGAAGGCGCGCGCCCAGGCCCTGGCGAAGGCACCCGAGCCGGAGCTGAGCGAGCAGCTCGACCTGCTGGCGTTCCGCCTGGCCTGGGAGGATTACGCCGTCGAATCGCGCTTCGTGCGCGAGGTCTGTGTGCTGGAGCAGCTGACCCCGGTACCCAGCACCCCGCCCTTCGTGCTGGGCCTGGTCAACCTGCATGGCGAGATCCTGTCGGTCATCGACCTCAGGACCTTCTTCGAGCTGCCGGCACAGGGGCTGACCGATCTCAACAAGCTGATCGTGCTGGCCGGCGAAGGCATGCGCTTCGGCATCCTGGCCGACGCCATCACCGGCATGCTCAGCCTGCCGGTGGCCGATATCCAGCCCGCACTGCCCACCCTCACCGGCATCCGCGCGAAATACCTGCGTGGGGTGACGCCCGGGCGCACGGCGGTGCTCGACGCCGGCTTGCTGCTGGCCGACGACAGCCTGGTGGTGCGGGACGAGCCTGTCGCGCCGCGCGTGACCAAGCCTATGCAAGGAGAACCGCGATGACATGGATGCTCGACCTGAGCACACGCAACAAGCTGTTCGTAGGCTTCGGGTTGATGCTCGCGCTGCTGGCCGGCGCGGGCCTGACCGCCTACCAGAGCGTTTCGGCGATCCTGGCCTCGCAGCGCGTCCTGCAACAGGAATTCGCCGACGCCGTCGACCTGCTGGAGCTGCGTACCGACATCAACGGCAGCCGCGCCTCGCTGCTGCGCCTGCTGCTGGCCCAGACGCCCGCCGAGCGCGAGGTCGCGCAGCAGGACATCCGGCAGCGTGAACAGGAGGGCGACGAGGCCTTGCGCCAGCTGCAGGGGCGCAAACGCGACGATGCCCAGCCCTTGGCCCAGATCCAGGAGATCGTGGCCTTGCGCAACGTTTTCAACCGGACGCGCAATGCCCAGATCATGCCGCTGATCCAGGCGGGCCAGACCGAGCAGGCCCTGGCGATGATTCTGGGGGCCCAGGAGCAGCGCTACCTGCAGATGCGCCAGATGGCGCAGGCACTGGGCGAGGAGGCCTTGCGGCGCGCCCGTGCCGCCGAGACGGCAGCGGAGCAGCGCAGCCAGGCAGCGATGGTCGAGCTGCTCGTTCTCGGCCTGGTGGCGCTGGGGTTCGGACTCGCGATGGCGCTGTGGCTGAGCCGCATGATCGCCGGGCCGCTGCGCGATGTGGCCGACATCGCCGGCCGGGTCGCGGCCGGCGACCTGACCGCCGCGCTGCCCGTCGAGCCGCGCGGCGACGAGGTCGGCGACCTGCTGAAGGCCTTTCACGCCATGACCGCCCGGCTGCGTACGAGCACGCGCGAGATCCACGCCGGCGTGAACGTGCTGGCGTCGTCGTCGAACGAGATCCTGGCCACCATCTCGCAGGTGGCCGCGGGGGCGGCCCAGACGGCGGCGGCGGTAGGCCAGACGACGGTCACGGTCGAGGAGGTCAAGCAGACGGCCCAGCTGTCGAGCCAGAAGGCGCGCCATGTCTCGGACAGCGCGCAGCGCGCGGCGCAGGTGTCGCAGGGCGGACGCCTGGCGGTGGAGGGGGCGATTGCCGGCATGCAGCGCATCCAGGACCAGATGGCGTCGATCGCCGACAGCGTGGTGCAGCTGGGCGAGCAGGGCCAGACGATTGGCGAAATCATCGCCATGGTGAGCCAACTGGCCGAGCGCTCGAACCTGCTGGCGGTGAACGCGGCGATCGAGGCGGCGCGCGCGGGCGAGGAGGGCAAGGGCTTCGCGGTGGTGGCGCAGGAGGTCAAGAGCCTGGCCGAGCAGTCCAAGCAGGCGACGGCGCAGGTGCGCACCATCCTGGGCGACATCCAGAAGGCGACCAGCGCGACGGTGCTGGCCACCGAGCAGGGCCACAAGGTGGTGGCGGCCGGCATTCAGCAGTCGGCCGATGCCGCACAGGCGATACGCCAGCTGGCCGAGAGCATCGACGAGGCGGCGCAGGCGGCGACGCAGATTGCCGCGTCGAGCCAGCAGCAGATGGTGGGCATGGACCAGGTCGGCCAGGCCATGCACAGCATCAAGCAGGCGAGCCTGCAGAATGCGGCCGGCACGCGCCAGGCCGAGACGGCGGCGCAGGGCCTGCACGAGCTGGGGGCGCGGCTCAGGCAGCAGGTCGCGCTGTACCAGTTGTGAGGACATCGAGCATTTGCGGGGCGCTGCACGGCCGAAGGCCTGAAAGGAAAAAAACACCATGAACTGGCTGCTCAATCTCTCCACTCGCGGCAAGCTGGTCTTCGGCTTTGGGCTGATGCTGGCTTTCCTGCTGGGTGTCATCGGCAGCGCCTACTGGGGGATGGGGTCGATGCTGGCGTCCGAGAGGGCACTCTACGAAGACGACTATCGCAACGTACGCGACATGGCGGGTCTGAGAACCCAGTTCAACCAGATCCGGGTGCTGATGCTCGAGGCACAACTGATGAAGAGCCGCAGCGATCAGGAGCCCTTATTGAGGCAGGCCACCGAGGGGTCGAAGCAGATCGATCAGGCCCTGCGTGGCCTGCAGGAGCGGACCAGGGACGACCCCGGTCTGTCGTCGCGGCTGACGGAACTCAAATCCGTGTGGGACGCCTTTGCTCAGACCAAGGATGCCGAGATCATCCCGCTGATTCTCGCCGGCAAGCTGGCCGAAGCCCAGCAACTGGCGGTGGGCGTGCAGCAGGGGCGCGCGAAGCAGATCCGTGCCCTGGACGAGGAGCTGGTCAGGTTGGTGGAGGAGAAGATGCGTCTTGCCGTGGCCCACTCCGAGGCGCAGGCGCTCCAGACACTGCGAATCGTTGGGCTGTGCGGGGCGGTGGCGCTGGCTGCCGGTTTGACCCTGGTCATCCTGTTCAGCCGGATGATTGCTGCCCCGCTCAGGGACATCGCGGCGCGGGCGAGTCGCATTGCCGACGGTGAGATCGTGGTGCAGGCCTCCACCGCGCAACGGACCGACGAGATCGGCCAGCTGGAAGAGCGCTTCAACCAGATGGCCATCTCGCTCAGGGACAAGGCGGCGGTGGCCCAGGGCATTGCCGGCGGCGACCTGAGCATGCAGGTCCAGGTGCGGTCCGGGCAGGATGCCCTGGGCAACGCCTTTTCCACCATGCTGGACAACCTGCGCAAGATGACCCATGAGATCCACGAGGGCGTGAACGTGCTGGCGTCGTCGTCGAACGAGATCCTGGCCACCACCTCGCAGGTGGCCGCGGGGGCGGCACAGACGGCGGCGGCGGTCAGCCAGACCACGGTCACGGTCGAGGAGGTCAAGCAGACGGCGCAGCTGTCGAGCCAGAAGGCGCGCCATGTCTCGGACAGCGCGCAGCGCGCGGCGCAGGTGTCGCAGGGCGGACGCCAGGCCGTCGAGGATGCGATCGCCGGCATGCACCGCATCCAGGAGCAGATGGCGTCGATTGCCGACAGCGTGGTGCGGCTGAGCGAGCAGGGCCAGGCGATAGGCGAGATCATCGCCACGGTGAACGAACTGGCCGAGCGCTCGAACCTGCTGGCGGTGAACGCGGCGATCGAGGCGGCGCGCGCGGGCGAGGAGGGCAAGGGCTTCGCGGTGGTGGCGCAGGAGGTCAGGAGCCTGGCCGAGCAGTCCAAGCAGGCGACGGCGCAGGTGCGCACCATCCTGGGCGACATCCAGAAGGCGACCAGCGCGGCGGTGCTGGCCACCGAGCAGGGCCACAAGGCGGTGGCGGCCGGCGTCCAGCAGTCGGCCGATGCCGCACAGGCGATACACCTGCTGGCCGAGAGCATCGACGAGGCGGCGCGGGCGGCGACGCAGATTGCCGCGTCGAGCCAGCAGCAGATGGTGGGCATGGACCAGGTCGGCCAGGCGATGGAGAGCATCAAGCAGGCGAGCCTGCAGAATGCGGCCGGCACGCGCCAGGCCGAGACGGCGGCGCAGGGCCTGCACGAGCTGGGGGCGCGGCTCAGGCAGCAGGTCGCGCTGTACAGGCTGTGACGAGGAGGCACGCGTCATGACACCGAAAGACGGGGCAGTGCCAGCCGACCGCCCATGCGGGGGCCGGGGCAAGGAGCCAGGACATGGCCAGTAAGAACGAGGCCTTGCTGAAGCGGCTGCTCGCCACCTTCCGGGTCGAGGCGGACGAGCACCTCCAGGCGCTGGCCGCCGGCCTGCTGGCGCTGGAGAAAGCGCCAGCGGGGTCCGAGGCGGGCCGCATCGTCGAGGCCATTTTCCGCGAGGCGCACAGTCTCAAGGGGGCGGCCCGGGCGGTGGACCTCGCGTCCGTCGAGTCGCTGTGCCAGGCCCTCGAAAGCGTGTTCGCGGCGCTGCAGCAGGGCCGCCAGCCGGTGTCGCCGGCGCTGCTCGATCTGCTGCACCAGGCCCTGGACATGCTGGACGCGCTGTTGCGTGGGCCGGAACCGGCCGCCGTTCCGGCGGCGTTGCCAGGGCTGATCCGACGGCTGGAGGCGGCGGCTGCCGGTTCAGCGCTGTCCGGCGGCGCTGAACCGTCGTTCGAGGCCGTGGCACCGAGAGTGGCGCAAGAAATCGCCGCGCCACAGCCGGCGGCCGCGCCCATTACCGCCGTGGACACCGTGCGGATCGCTGCCGCCAAGCTCGACGCCGTGATGCGCCAGGCCGAGGAACTGCTGGGCCCCCGCCTGGCCGCGCAGCAGCGCGTGGAGGCCTTGCGTGAGACGGCGGACCTGGTGCATGCGCGCAAGAAACAGCGCGCGCAGTTGCTGACGGCGCTGCGGCGCATCGAGCGCGTGTCGGGCAACGGCTCGCCGCAGGAGCGCAAGGACCTGCAGCAACTGCTCAGGCACCTGGAGGGCGAGGCGCTGTTCATGGCGACCCTCGACACCCGTCTGTCCAAGTTGCAGCAGGCGGCCGCGAACGACCAGCGCATGCTGGCGGGCATGAGCGAGAGCCTGCTCGACGGGATCAAGCAGATGCAGCTGATGCCGATTGCCTCGCTGCTCGACATTCTGCCGCGGCTGGCGCGCGACCTCGCCCGCGATCAGGGCAAGGCGGTGACGCTCAGCTTGCAGGGGGGCGAGATCGAAATCGACCGACGCATCCTCGACGAGCTCAAGGACCCGCTGATTCATCTGCTGCGCAATGCGATCGACCATGGCATCGAGTCGCCTGCGGCGCGCGGTGCGGCGGGCAAACCGGCGCAGGGCACGGTCACGCTGGCCGTACTGCAGAGCGACAGCGGCAAGGTCGAGCTGCGAATGACCGACGACGGCGCAGGTATCGACGTGGCGCGGGTAAAGGCCGTGGCCTGCCAGAAGGGCATGTTGTCCGCCGAGGCGGTCGAGCAGCTCGACGATCGGGCAGCCCTTGGGCTGGTGCTGCGCTCCGGCCTGTCCACCAGTCCGATCATCACCGACGTTTCGGGGCGTGGGCTCGGTCTGGCGATCGTGCACGAGAAGGTGGAGCGCCTGGGCGGGCGTATCGCCATCGACACGCAGCCCGGTGCCGGCACGGTGTTCAGCATGGTCCTGCCGCTCACGCTGGCGACGCTGCGCGGCGTGCTGGTGCGTGCCGGAGACCGGCTCTGTGCGGTGCCCGCGGCCAGCGTCGAGCGCGTCGCCCGGGTGGACGGGGCGGCGTTGCGCACGGTGGAAAACCGCGCCACCATCTTGCTCGAGGGCCAGGTGCTGTCCCTGGTGGATATGGCCGACGTGCTCGCGCTGCCGCGGCCCGCGGCCGGCGCCGCCGCAGCCCCCTGGCCGGTGCTGGTGCTGGGCCAAGGCGCGGCGCGCGTCGCATTCCGCGTCGATGCCATCCTGGGCGAGCAGGAGATCCTGCTCAAGCCCCTGGGCCCGCAGCTCGCGCGCGTGCGCCATGTCGCGGGCGCCAGCCTGCTGGGTACCGGCGAGGTGGTGCCGGTGCTGAACGTGGCCGACCTGCTTCATTCAGCCGCGACGGGCGCCGCGCCTTCCGCAGGCAGCACCCCGTCCGCCCCCAAGCGCTCGGTACTGGTGGTGGAGGATTCGGTCACCTCGCGCGCCTTGCTCAAGAGCATCCTGGAGTCGGACGGTTATGCGGTCAGCACCGCGGTGGACGGACTGGAGGCCCTGGCCGAGCTCAAGGCGGCGGACTTCGACCTGGTGGTGTCCGACGTCGAAATGCCACGCATGGACGGCTTCGAGCTCACGGCCTGCATCCGTGCCGACCGGCAGCTGGCCGAGCTGCCGGTGGTGCTGGTGACCGCGCTCGATTCGCGCGAGCACCGTGAGCGGGGCGTCGACGTGGGCGCCAGCGCCTATATCGTGAAAAGTCGGTTCGACCAGGGAAATTTGCTGGAGACCGTTGGCCGCCTGCTCTGACGATGTCCGGACCGGCCCACAACTTGCATGGAGCTCGACCTGTGATCAATGTCCTGGTGATGGAGGCCTCCTCGGCGGCGCGCGATCTGCTCACCGCCATGCTGGAAGCCGATCCGCAGATCCGGGTGGTTGGCGTTCTGCGCGAGGGCGAGGGGGCGCTCGAGGCGGTGCGTCGCCTGCACCCCCAGCTGATCCTGATGGGCACGCACCGGCTTGGCGGGATTGCGGTGACGCGCCAGATCATGGAGGCAGCGCCCACGCCCATCGTCCTCGTCAGCGACCATCCGCGCGATGACGCGACCAGCTTCGACGCGATGGAAGCCGGTGCGCTGGCGGTGCTGCACCGGCCGCAGCCCCCAGGCCACCCCGAGCACGAGGCGCAGGCGCGCGAGCTGCTGCAGACGGTCAGGTTGATGGCCGAGGTGAAGGTGGTGCGCCGTTGGCCGCGCCCCCCCGGGAGCCCCCCGGCGGCGCGGCCGGCCGAGATCGGGCCGGTGGCCCTGCCGTCCCAGGCGCGCATCGTGGTCCTGGGCGCCTCGACCGGCGGGCCGCCGGTGTTGCAGACCATCCTCGCGGCCCTGCCAGCGGCCTTTCCGGCGCCGCTGGTGATCGTGCAGCACATGGCGCCCGGTTTCAGTGCGGGCTTTGCCGAATGGCTGGCCCAGTCCTGCGCGCTGCCGGTGCATCTGGCGGCGCAGGGCGAGTTGCTGCGGCCCGGCCACGTCTACCTGGCGCCCGACGGGCTGCAGATGAAGCTGGTGCATCCGGGGCTGGTCATGCTCAGCCACGATGCGCCGGAGCACGGACTGCGTCCCTCGGTGTCCTACCTGTTCCGCTCGGTCGCCGAGGTTTATGGCGCCGACGCGGTCGCGGGCCTGCTCACCGGCATGGGCCGCGATGGGGCACAGGAGCTGCGACTGCTCAGGGACAAGGGCGCGTTCACCCTGGCCCAGGACAAGCACAGCTCGGTGGTGCATGGCATGCCAGGCGCGGCGATACGGCTGGACGCAGCCCAGCTGGTGCTGCCACCGGAAAAAATCGCCGCGGTGCTGGCCAGCCTGGCCGGCCCGGGACACCCGCGTTGGAGGAAAGCATGAGATTGGACGACAACAGCACGGTGGAGATTCTGGTCGCCGAGGACAGCCCGACGCAGGCCGAGCAGCTGCGCTTCCTGCTGGAGGAGCATGGCTACCGCGTCACGGTGGCGCCCGACGGCATGGACGCGCTGGCGCGCCTGCGGCGACAGCCGTTCACGCTGGTCATCAGCGACGTGGTGATGCCGCGGCTCGACGGCTATGGCCTGTGCCAGGCGATCAAGGGCGATGACGCACTGAAGCATCTGCCGGTGATGCTGGTGACCACGCTGTCCGACCCGGCCGACGTGATCCGTGGCCTGGCCTGCGGCGCCGACAATTTCGTGCGCAAGCCCTACGACGAGAAATACCTGCTGTCGCGCATCGAGCACCTGCTGATCAACCTCGAACTGCGCAAGAACCAGGCCATGCAGTTGGCGCTGGAGATCCGCCTGGGCGGCCAGACCCATGTCATCACGGCCGAGCGCCAGCAGATGCTGGACCTGCTGGTCTCGACCTACGATCAGGCGGTTCATGTCAACGACGAGCTCAAGCGGCGCGAAAGGGACCTGGCGAATTCCAACCTGATGCTGCAGGGGCTCAACCGCATCGCTCAGGGCCTCAACGCCGTGACCACCGAGCGCGCCGTCGTGGCCACGACGCTTGACCGCACGCTGGAGCTGCCGGGCGTCCACTCCGGCTGGATCTTCCTGTGTAAGCCCGAGGGCGGTTTCCGGCTCGCGGGCCTGCGTCGCATGGCGCCGGCCTGGGACCAGCCGCCGGCTTTCGCCCAGCCATGCAGTTGCCAGCGACGGCTGCTGGCCGGCGAGCTCGATTCGGCAGCCAATGTCGTCGGCTGCGAGTGCCTGGTGCTGGCCACGGGCGCGGCACACGGCCGGGGCAGCCACGCCAGCATTCCGCTGCGCCAGGGCGACGGCCGCGTGCTGGGCCTGCTCAACCTGTTCGCGCTGGATCAGGGGCTGTTCGGCGAGGAGGCCCTGGCGGTGCTGTCCAGCGTCGGCAGCCAGGTCGCGCTGGCGCTCGCGCGCGCCATGCTGCACGAGCATCTCGAGCAGGCAGTGGCGGAGCGCACCGCCAAGCTCACGGCAGAAATTGCCGAGCGCGAGCGCCTCCAGGAAGCGCAGGCGAGGCTGACCGCCATCGTCGAGGCCACGCCCGACCTCGTGGCCACGATCGGCGCCGACGGGCGCCTGCTCTACAGCAACGCGGCGGGCCTGCGGCTGATGGGCGCCACGGCCGAGAAAGTCTACGGTGCCAGCATCCGCGGTACGCTGCCCGAATGGGCGGCCCGGCTGGTGTTCGAACAAGGCATTCCGCAGGCCATCGCCCAGGGCTTCTGGAGCGGCGAGACCGCATTGCTGCGTCCCGACGGCACGGAGGTTCCCGTCTCTCAGGTCGTCATCGCACACAAGGACGCGCAAGGCCAGGTGGCGTTCTTCTCCACCATTGCACGCGACCTGACCGAACGCCAGCGCAGCCTGCACCAGCTCGAGCAGATGACCGCCGAGTTGAAGGACAGCAACGCCGCGCTGCAGGACGAGCGCGCGCATCTGGCCGAGCGCGTGGCGGCGCGCACGGCCGAGCTGACCGAAGTCAACGAGGCGCTGACCCGCGCCAAGGCGGTGGCTGAGGAGGCCTCGCGCGCCAAGAGCGCCTTCCTGGCCGCCATGAGCCACGAGATCCGCACCCCCATGAATGGCGTGCTGGGCATGGCCGAGGTGCTGGCCGAGAGCCAGATGAGCGACTACCAGGCGGACCTGGTCAAGACCATACGCGAGTCGGCCCAGGCCCTGCTGACCATCATCGACGACATCCTGGACTTCTCCAAGATCGAGGCCGGCCGCATGACGCTCGAGCGCATCCCGCTGTCGCTGACCGACATGGTCGAGGGGCTGTGCAATTCGCTGGCCCCGGTGGCCGAGCGCGCCGGCGTGGACATCTCGCCGTTCATCGACCCCGAGTTGCCCGAACGGGTGCTGTCCGACGACGTGCGATTGCGTCAGGTGCTCTACAACCTGCTTGGCAACGCCATCAAGTTCTCGGGCGGGCGGCCGGGCCAGCGCGGCCAGGTCTCGTTGCGTGTAACCGTCGAGCAGGAGCTGCCCCTGCGGCTGTCGCTGCGCATCGCCGACAACGGCATCGGCATGGCGCCCGAGACCGTGGCCAGGCTGTTCACGCCATTCACCCAGGGGGAGGTGTCGACCACGCGCCGCTTCGGCGGCACCGGCCTGGGGTTGGCGGTCTGCAAGCGCCTGGTCGACGTGATGCAGGGCGAGATCCGTGTCGAGAGCACACTGGGCGCGGGCACCTGCTTCACCATCGCGCTGCCCATGGAGCGGGCCGAGGCGCAGCCGCGCCGCGGTGCACCCGAGCTCGCGGGGCTGGACTGCCTGGTGCTCGACAGCCCCGAGTTCCAGGCCGAGGACCTCATGGCCTACCTGGTCCACGCCGGGGCAAGGGTGCAGCGCGTGGCCGACCTCGACGCGGCCCGCAGCGCCGCGGCCGGCCTGGCCGGGCCCACGGTGCTCATCCTGGGCGGATCGAAGGCGTCGCCGTCCTGGCCGCCGTCCGGCGACGGTGGCGACCTGCGCGTCCTGCTGGTCTCGCGCGGCCGGCGCCGTTGGCCCCGGGTGCAGGACCCGCACACCGTGACCATGGACGGCGACGTGCTGCGTCGGCGCGTGCTGCTGCGCGCCGTGGCGGTGGCCGCGGGCCGCGCCTCGCCCGAAGTCTTTCAGGAGGCGTCCGAACCGCCCCGGACCACCGCGATGCAGGCGCCGACCATCGCCGAGGCGCGCGCCCAGGGCCGGCTGGTCCTGGTGGCCGAGGACGACGAGATCAACCAGAAGGTGATCCTGCGCCAGCTGGCGCTGCTCGGCCATGCCGCGGAGATCGCCGACAACGGCGCGGAGGCGCTGCGCCTGTGGCGCCAGGGCGGCTATGCCCTGCTGCTGACCGACCTGCACATGCCCGAGATGGACGGCTACATGCTGACCGAGGCCATACGCCGCGAGGAGGATCCGGGTCGCAGTCGCATGCCCATCCTGGCACTCACCGCCAACGCCCTGCGCGGCGAGGCTCGCCGTGCCCAGGCAGTGGGCATGGACGACTACCTGACCAAGCCGGTGCAACTGCGCGTGCTCGGCGACATGCTGGACAAATGGCTGCCCAGGTCGCCCGGCGCAGTGGCGACGGATCCCAAGCCGCTCCCGGGTGCCGCCGCGTCGCCACCAGGCCGGGCCGTGGACATCAGCGTGCTGCAAAGCCTGGTCGGCGACGACGCAGCCACCTGGCGGGAATTCCTGGCGGACTATCTGTCCTCGGCCCGTCGGCTGGCCGCTGACATGCGCGCAGCGCTGGGCGCCGCGGATGCCGAGCAGGCCTGTGCCGCGGCCCACAAGCTCAAGTCCTCGTCGCGCGCCGTCGGCGCGCTGGCGCTGGGCGATCTGTGCGCCGGGCTGGAGAACACTTGCCGGGCAGGCGGTGCCCAGGCCGTTGCGCAGGACCTGGCCCATGTCGAGACCGCCATGGCCGAAGTCGAGGCCGACATCGCCAGGCTGCTGGCCGAATCCTGAACGCGTTCCGAGTAAACAAGGGAGGGAACATGAAAATTCTGATCATCGACGACGAACCGTTCTCGCAGCGGCTGCTGACGCGCCAGCTGGCGCGCCTGGGCTTTACCGATGTGCAGTGCGAGACGCGTGCCCAGGACGCGCTGGCCTTGCTGGAATCCGGCCAGCTGCAGCCCGAGCTGATCCTGTGCGACCTGCAGATGCCCGAGATGGACGGCATCGAATGCTTGCGGAACCTGGCGCGCATCGGCTACCAGGGCGAGCTGGTGTTGATCAGCGGCGAGGACCTGCGCGTGCTGCAGACCGCGGAAAAACTGGCCCAGGTGCACCGGCTCGACGTGCTGGGCGCACTGCGCAAGCCCGTGACCAACAAGCAGCTGGGCATGCTGCTGGCGAGAAAGCGCCCGCATGTGGAGGTCGCGGCCGCAACCCCGGCCAAGACCTATGCGCCCGAGGCATTGCGCGATGCGATCCTGCAGGGGAGACTGGTCAACCACTACCAGCCCAAGGTCAACATCGCCACCGGCCATGTGACCGGCGTCGAGACCCTGGTGCGCTGGCAGCATCCCGAGGACGGTCTGGTCTATCCGGACCGCTTCATCGGCCTGGCCGAGGAGCACGGGCTGATCGACGCGCTGACGCGGGTCGTGCTGAGCGATGCCCTGCGGCAGGCGCGGCGCTGGCGCGACGCGGGCCTGGACCTGCACCTGGCGGTCAACGTTTCGATGGACAACCTGGCGGTGCTGGAGTTTCCGGACTTCGTCACACGCACGGCGCGCGCGGCGGGGGTGCCCTTGAGCGCCCTGGTGCTCGAAGTCACGGAAAGCCGGCTCATGAAGGACCCGCTGGCCTCGCTGGACATCCTCATTCGCCTGCGCCTCAAGCGCGTGGGCCTGTCGATCGACGATTTCGGCACCGGCCACTCCACGCTGGCCCAGCTGCGCGACATTCCCTTCGACGAGCTCAAGGTGGACCGCAGCTTCGTACAGGGCGCCAGCCGCAGCGCGGCGCTGCAGAGCATCTTGGAGGCCAGCCTGAACATGGCGCGGCAACTGGGCATCAAGACCGTGGCCGAGGGCGTGGAAGACCTGGACGACTGGAGTTTTCTGCGCCAGGTCGGCTGCGAGCAGGCCCAGGGCTACTTCATCGCGCGGTCCATGCCGGGCGGGGACGTGCAGGCCTGGGTCGCGGACTGGGAGCAGCGCCGCTGGCCCCAGCTGGGCAGCGGCGCCTGAGGTGGCGCTCAGGCTGGCGGCAGTTCGCGCGGACGCCGCCTGCTCACACCCGGTACTGCTCCACCACCTGCTTCAGTTTCAGGCCCAGCTCATGCATTTCCTTGGCGGAGCCTTCGGTTTGCCGGGTGCTCATGGTGTTCTGCGCGCTGGCCTGCCCGATCTTCTGCATCGCCATGGCCACCTGGTCCATGCCGGCCAGCTGCTGTTGCGCCGAGGCCGCGATCTGCATCGCGGCCTGCGCCGATTCGCTGATGCTCTCGGCGAGCACGCCTATTGATTCGCCCACCTCGCCGGAGAGCTTCACCCCGGCCTCCACCGCCTTGCTTCCCTGCTCGGTGGCCATCACGGCCGCACTGGTCGCCTTCTGGATGTCGCCCAGAATGGAACGCACCTGCACCGTCGCCTGCTTGGACTGCGCAGCCAGGCTTCGCACTTCCTGGGCCACCACGGCAAATCCCATACCCTGTTCGCCAGCCTTGGCCGCCTCGATCGCCGCATTCACCGCCAGCAGGTTCGACTGCTCGGCCAGGTCGCTCACCGTGGTGATGATCTCGCCGATCGCCTGGCCCTGCTCCGACAGGCGCACGATGCGCTCGGCGATCGACTCCATTTGCTCCTGAATACGCTGCATTGCCTCGATCGACTGCTCCACCGACTTCTTGCCGCTTTGCGATACTTTGGCCGTGTGCTGCGTGCTCTCGGAGACTTGGCGCGCCTTTTTCTCTGCGAGCTGGGCCGTCTGCTTGACCTCCTCGACCGTCACGGTGGTTTCGTTGATCGCGGCGGCCGTTTCGGCCGAGCTCGCGGCCACCTGGGTCGTCGAAATCAGAATCTCGCCCGTGGACGACACCAGAACCTGGGCGCCGCTGCTGATCTGGCGCGTGATCTCTCTCAGGCTTTGCAGCATCTGCCCAAGAACCTCCATCAGTACGCCGATTTCGTCGGCGCGTTCCTGTGCCGTCAGCTTGACCGTCAGGTCGCCGGCCATCACCTGGCGGGCAATGTCGGCGATGTCGCGGATCGGATCGACGATCGTGGCATGCAGGCGCTTGGAAATCGGCAGCGTGAGCAGCAGCGAGCAGACCATCACCAGCAGCATGATGCCGCCGTAGCGCGCAAGGCGCGTCGCCAGCGGCTCGACGCTGATGCGCAGGTAGACGCTGCCCATCTGGCCCGTTCCGGCCCTGACGGGCCAGAATGCCCCCAGCTCATGGCCCTCGAATTGCAGGCCATCGGAGCGGGCCCGTGCCGGCAGCGGCGACGCTGGCGCGCCGGCTCGGGAATAGCTCGCGAACAGGGCGCCGTCCGCGCTGTACACGGCAGCCGCGTCGATTTCAGAGTTGGCCTTGAGTGCGTTCAGATACTCCTGCGCCGCCTTGGCATCGCTGAAGGTCAGCGATGCCACCACGCTGGCCGCGAGAATCTCGGCCTGCACCGAGATTTCCCGGGTCTTTTGTGTCTGGTACGCCAGGTTCTCGTAGACGATGACGATCGAACCGGCCAGCAGCAGGGCGATCGCGCTGGTGAGCGCGGTGAACAGCATCAGCTTCCCCCGGATGGGAAGATCCTTCAACCGTCTCATTTGGCACCCCCCCGGGCTTGTCTGGGTTTGACGCTGAGGGCCAGGCTCAGCAGCTTGGAGCTGATGCCGAGATTGTTCTGTGCGGCGGCCTCGTCGTCGATCTCGAAGCGCATGCGGTTGTCCTTGAGCACGAAGTTGATGATGCCCCTGCCGGCGCCGGACGCGGCGCGGCTGTCGGTCACCGTCAACACCCAGCTGCCTCGAAGCGCCGCAACGATCTGGCCAGACGGCTGAGCGTCGCTGTCCTGGATGTACAGGATATGGCAGCCAGCGTCGCGCCCCACCGTCTTGAGGCGCCGGACGTTCACTTCGCGTTCATTGACGCGCTGCTTGCCGGCCGTCGCGTCCAGTATCGGACCGATGGGCCCCTCTCCGACCACGCACAGATTCAGCGGACTGGCGGGCGAGGCAAAGGCAGCGCTCGGCCATTCGATGAACAGGCCGAACTTGTAGAGGTAGGCCGCCTTGACGTCGTATTCGAGCAGTTCGGTCTCGGCTGCGCCCACCGATGCCGGCCACAGCACGAAACACAGGGCAAGCGTGATCGCCGCCCGGATGCGCGAGCGCAGAGGGCTGGTCGCGTGCAGCATGGCGTTCAGAAGTTCCATAGCATCTTCACGCTGACGACGCGCCGCAGTTCGTTGGGGGTGGCTGTCGCCGAGCTCCGGTACTCCGGATGGGCCTTGTCCAGCAGGTTGGTGACCGCCAGAGACAGCTCGAGGTCCTTTTCGACCCGCCAGCCCAGCCGCGCATCGACGGCCACATAGCTGGGCACTCTGGGGTTGGGCAGTGCACCGATGGCGCGCAGCGCGACGTCGAGGTCCATATTGTGCGGCAGGCTCATGTTCGAGCGCAGCGACACCTGGTGCTCGGGATCGTTGCCGGCGAGCCGCGTGCCGCTGATGTCGGTGCTGTCGGCGGCCAGCCTCAGATGCTTCTTGAGATAGCTGAGCCCGGCGCTCAGGCGCCACCAGTCGTACACCCGGTGGCTCCCCCACATTTCCAGGCCATGGGTATGGCCCAGCATCTTGTTGCCGAACACGAAGGGCCCGCCCTTCGGCGTGCCGCCGGGCAGCAGCTCAATGCTGCGCAAGCGGTCATAGTCGTTGTAGAAGGCGGACACCGAAAACGAGGTCGCGGCCGAGGGCTGTGCGCGGTAGCCGACTTCGTACGCGGTCAGCTTCTCCGATCTGAAATCCGGTCCGCCGGCGATCAGGAAGGGCGGGGTGGACGGGGAAAACAGGTCGCGGTCCAGGCGCGAAGGCGTGCGCACCGCGCGCGAGATCGCCGACCACAGCAGCGCCTGGTTGTCCAGTTTCCAGGCCAGTCGCGCATTGGGCTGGGCTTCGAGCCCGGTGTAGCTGTTGTGCTCGAGCTTGGCGCCCAGCGTCAGCTCCAGGCGCTCGCTGAGGGCAATGCTGTCCTGGATGAAGACGCTGGACAATTTCATGGTGAAGCGCTCCGGAAAGAACGCCAGCACCGCGGTGTTGGCGAACTGGTCGCGTGTCTGGCGGTGGCCAGCCCCCCAGACGATGTCGTGGTTGCTGCCCCAGCGGAAGCGATGCTGCAAGTCGATGTCGTAGGTATGGACCACCTCGCCGAAGGTGCCGGGGTGGACTCGCCTGGCGCGGTTGTAATAGGCCTGGACCTGCAGGTTTCCCCTGTCCTGCAAGTCGCGGCTCCAGCGTCCGATCAGGTTGTGGCCGGAGAGGGTCTTGTCGTCGTTGACCCGCTGATCGATGGATCCGTCATAGGCGTCGCCCTGCAGCGTCAGCGCGTCGCCGCTGCTGGCCCAGTCCATGCGGAATCCGACCTGGCCCTTGTCCCATGCGTCCGGCACCGGCGCGCCGCTGGCGCTGACCGTGTGGTCCCGCTGCAGGCGCTTGCCGTAGACGCGGTAGCTTCCGTCCTCGCCCAGCTTGCCGCCGTAGCGCATGCCCGCATCGCGGTCGGTCGGGCTCCCCGCGCTCAGGCTGACCAGCCCGCCCTGCGTGTCGCCCGACTTGCGCGTGAGGATGTTGATCACACCGTTGACCGCGTTCGCGCCCCACAGCGTGCCGCCGGCGCCGCTGACGACCTCGATGCGCTCGATGTCTTCGAGCAGCGTGTCCTGCATATCCCAGAACACGCCGGATTGGAGCGTGGAGTAGACGCTGCGTCCATCGATCAGCACCAGCAGCTTGTTGGAACTGCTGCCGTTGAAGCCGCGCGCCGTGATGGCGTAAGTGCTGGCATCCACGCGTGCGACCTGCAGGTTCGGCGCCAGGCGCAGGATTTCCGGGAGGCTGTTGGCGCCGGAGCGGCGGATGTCTTCGCTGGTGATGACGTACACCGCCGCGGCGGCGGCGCTCAGCGGCTCGGGCCTTTTGGAGACCGAGGAGATCTCGATGTTGGCCAGCTCCTCGATCGACAGGCGCGACAGGTCTGCCGGCGCATTCGCTGCCGCCGCCGCGGACATCTCCAGCGCCATGCAGGCGGCGACGGCGAGACGGCCGGGCAGGGCGGCAGGACGGTCCTCCGGCCTTCTCCTGGCAGCGGGAAATACAGTACTTTTCATGGGGACCCCCCTTCACCTGTTCTTGGTTCGTTTCTTTTCGGTTCAGGCACCCAGCCGGGCCACCCCATGGCATGCCCGCCATGCCCTGAGCGCTGGGCATGCGCACAAGTATCCTTGCCGCTGGCCAATCAGGCAAGCGGCAAGGCCCGTTTTCGGCGCCCGGTTCGTGGAGGGCGCGCAACACCAGAGCCCTAGGCCGGCGGCAGCTCGCGCGGACGGCCCTGCTCGTCGATCGCCACGTAGGTCAGCATGGCCTCGGTGACCTTGATGTACTGGCCCTGGGTGCTGAAGCGCTCGGCGTAGACGCCGACCTTGACCGTCACCGAGCTGCGGCCCACGCGCACCAGGCGCGCGTAGAAGGACAGGATGTCGCCCACGCGCACCGGCTGCTTGAAGATGAACTCGTTGACCGCCACGGTGGCGATGCGGCCCTTGGCGTAGCGCGCCGGGATCACTGCGCCGGCCTGGTCCACCTGGGCCATGACCCAGCCGCCGAAGATGTCGCCGTTGGCGTTGCAGTCGGCCGGCATGGGAATCACCTTGAGCACCAGCTCCTCGTCCTCGGGCAGGTCCACCCTGGGGCCGCTCGCGGGCAGGGGGTTGGCGTGGATGGCGCCGTGGGCGGCGCGGCCGGATTCCTTGGACATGGGCACAATCTCGGAGTCTGTAGTCTTCAGGATTGTCACCCATGCGCCGCTACGGCGATTCGTCCCCCCCTCCCGCACCTGCCTTGGCCGGCGCGCCGCGCTCCGACTGGCGCACCCTCGGCCGCCTGTTCCCCTACCTGTGGCGCTACAAGTGGCGCGTGCTCGCCGCCCTGGCCTTCATGGTCGGCGCCAAGCTCGCCAACGTGGGCGTGCCCATGCTGCTCAAGACCCTGGTCGACGCCATGGCCATCCGGCCCGGCGACCCGCAGGCCCTGCTGGTGGTGCCGGCCAGCCTGCTGCTGGCCTACGGGGGCTTGCGCCTGTGCACCTCGCTGTTCACCGAGCTGCGCGAGCTGGTGTTCGCCAAGGCCACCCAGGGCGCGGCGCGCAGCATCGCGCTGGCCACCTTCGAGCACCTGCATGCCCTGAGCCTGCGCTTTCACCTGGAGCGCCAGACCGGTGGCATGACGCGCGACATCGAGCGCGGCGTGCGAGGCATCGAGTCGCTGATCTCCTACTCGCTCTACAGCATCGTGCCCACGCTGATCGAGGTCACGCTGGTGCTGACCATCCTGGCGGTGAAGTTCGACGCCTGGTTCGCCTGGATCACCATCGCGGCCCTGGCCTGCTACATCGCCTTCACCGTCACGGTGACCGAGTGGCGCACCCAGTTCCGCCGCCAGGCCAACGAGTTCGACTCGGCGGCCCACACCAAGGCCATAGACTCGCTGCTCAACTACGAGACCGTCAAGTACTTCAACAACGAGGCCTTCGAGGCCAGCCGCTACGACGAGAGCCTGGAGCGCCTGCGCCGCGCGCGCCTGAAGAGCCAGACCACGCTGTCCCTGCTCAACACCGGCCAGCAGGTCATCATCGCCATCGGCCTGGTGGCCATGCTCTGGCGCGCCACCCAGGGCGTGGTCGACGGCCGCATGACGCTGGGCGACCTGGTCATGGTCAACGCCTTCATGATCCAGCTCTACATCCCGCTGAACTTCCTGGGCGTGATCTACCGCGAGATCAAGCAGAGCCTGACCGACCTGGACAAGATGTTCGTGCTGATGGAAAAGGAGCGCGAGGTCGCCGATGCGCCGGGCGCCCGGCCCCTGACCTTCCCGCTGCTGCCGGCGCCGCTGGGCCAGGGCCTGGGCCGGCCGGACGCCAGCGTGCGCTTCGAGCATGTGCACTTCGCCTACGAGGCCGCGCGCCCCATCCTGCACGACATCAGCTTCGAGATCCCGGCCGGCCGGACCGTGGCCGTGGTCGGACCCTCGGGCTCGGGCAAGTCCACGCTGGCGCGCCTGCTCTACCGCTTCTACGACGTGGGCATCCCCGGCGATCCCTCGGTGCCCGCGGGCCGCATCACCATCGCCGGCCAGGACATACGCAGTGTGACCCAGTCCAGCGTGCGCCAGGCGATCGGCATCGTGCCGCAGGACACCGTGCTGTTCAACGACAGCGTGGCCTACAACATCGCCTACGGCCGCCCCGGCGCCAGCCGCGCCGAGGTCGAGGCCGCGGCGCGCGCCGCACGCATCCACGACTTCATCGCCGCCACGCCCAAGGGCTACGAGACCACGGTGGGCGAGCGCGGCCTCAAGCTCTCGGGCGGCGAGAAGCAGCGCGTGGCGATCGCGCGCACTCTGCTCAAGAACCCGCCCATCCTGATCTTCGACGAGGCCACCTCGGCCCTGGACAGCGCCAACGAGCGCGCCATCCAGGCCGAACTCAAGAGCGCCGCACAGAACAAGACCACCCTGGTCATCGCCCACCGCCTGTCCACCGTGGTCGACGCGCACGAGATCCTGGTGCTGGACGCCGGCCGCATCGTCGAGCGCGGCACCCATGCCGAGCTGCTGGCGCGTGGCGGGCGCTACGCCCAGATGTGGGCCTTGCAGCAGCAGGCGGGGGAGCGCGGGGCGGACGAGGAGGAAGGCGGGGCATCGCGCGTGGGCGCGCTGTCGGCCTGAGCCATGCCGCCCCCTGAAACAATCCCGGGCCAGCGCCCCGCATCCTCCGGCCTGGCCTCGACCGAAGCGGACGCTGTCTCCACGCTCTCGCAGTTGCTGGGCCAGCGGCCGTTCATGCGCCTGTGGTTCGCGCGCCTGGCGGGCACGGCGGCCAACCAGATCCTGATGGTGGCCGTGGGCTGGCAGATGTACGAGCTCACGGGCAGCGCCTGGGACCTGGGGCTGATCGGCCTGTACCAGTTCGTGCCGGCGCTGCTGCTGGCCCTGCCGGCCGGCCAGGCGGTCGACCGCTGGCACCGCGGGCGCATCCTCGCCGCCTGCCTGGCCGTGCAGGCCGTGGTGGCGCTGGCGCTGCTGCAGGCGAGCAGCGCGCTGTGGGCCTCGCGCGAGCTGCTGCTGGGCGTGTCGCTGGTGCTGGGCGGCGTGCGCGCCTTCCAGATGTCGGCGCAGCAGGCGCTGACCCCGCTGCTCGTGCCGCCGGCCCTGCTGCAGCGGGCCATGGCCTTCAGCGCCTCGGCCATGCAGGCCGCCGTGATCGGCGGGCCGGCGCTGGGCGGGCTGATCTACGCGGCCGGCGCCGGCGCGGTCTACGCGAGCTGCGCCGTGCTGCTGGCGCTGGGCGTCATGCTGCTGCTCGGCCTGCGCTACGAGCACTCGCCGCCGCTGCCCGAGCCGGTGACGCTGGGCACGCTGCTGGCCGGGGTGCACTTCATACGCGAGCGCAAGGTGGTGCTGGGCGCGATCTCGCTGGACCTGTTCGCCGTGCTGCTGGGCGGGGCGACGGCGCTGCTGCCGATGTTCGCGCGCGACATCCTGCAGGTGGGGCCCGAGGGCCTGGGCCTGCTGCGCGCCGCCCCGGCCGTGGGCGCGCTGGCGACCTCGGTGGTGCTCAGCCGCTGGCCGCTGCGCCGGCGCGTGGGGCGCACCTTGCTTGGCGCGGTGGCGCTGTTCGGCCTGTGCATGGTGGTGTTCGGCCTGTCGACCAGCTTCTGGCTCTCGCTGCTGGCGCTGGCGGTCTCGGGCGCGGCCGACATGGTGAGCGTGGTGGTGCGCCAGACCATGGTGCAGCTGGAGACGCCCGACGCCATGCGCGGCCGGGTGGGCGCGGTCAACAGCCTGTTCATAGGCGCGAGCAACCAGCTGGGCGAATTCGAGTCCGGCGCCACGGCGGCCCTGCTTGGGCCCGTGGGCTCGGTGGTCGTGGGCGGCCTGGGCACGGTGCTGGTGGCCCTGCTGTGGCGCCGCCTGTTCCCGTCCCTGGCCAGGCGCGACGGGCTCGGGGCCTAGCCCTCGTCCCTGATCCTGTACTGCGCGGTCAGCTGTGCCTGCAGGGTGGGCGGCACGGCCTCGTAGTGGCTGAAGACCAGGGTGTAGCGGCCCTGGCCGCCGGTCAGGGCGTTCAGGCGCGTCTGGTAGCTGGCCAGCTCCGCCAGCGGGGCCTGGGCCAGCACCACCAGGCCGCCGGTGGGCGAACCCTGGGTGCCGCTGACCTGGCCGCGGCGCGCCGCGAGGTCGCCCGTGATGTCGCCCATGCTGGCCTCCGGCGCGCTGATCTCCACGTCGACGATGGGCTCGAGCACGCAGGGGCGGGCGGCCTGCACGGCCTCGACCAGGGCCTTGCGCCCGGCCGTGAGGAAGGCGATCTCCTTGCTGTCCACGCTGTGGTGCTTGCCGTCGTAGACCACCACGCGCAGGTCCACCACCGGGTAGCCGGCGATCACCCCGGTCTCCAGCGCCTGGCGCACGCCCTTCTCGACCGCCGGCATGAAGTTGTAGGGAATCGCGCCGCCCTTGACCTGGTCCACGAACTCGTAGCCCGCGCCGCGCGGCAGCGGCTCCACGCGCAGGAACACCTCGCCGAACTGGCCGGCGCCGCCGGTCTGCTTCTTGTGGCGGTGGTGGCCCTCGGCCGGCGCGGCGATGGTCTCGCGGTAGGCGATGCGGGGCGGGCGCGTGGCGACCTCGCATTTGTGCACCTCGGTCAGGCGCTCGAGCAGGGTTCGCAGGTGCAGCTCGCCCAGGCCGTAGACCACGCTTTCGTTGGTGCTGGCCACATGCGTGAGGCGCAGGCAGGGGTCCTCGCTGACCAGCTTGAGCAGGATGTCGTGCAGGCGCTGCTCGTCGCCACGGCGCTTGGGCTCGATGGCCAGGCCGTGCACCGGCACCGGGAAGTCGAGCGGCTGCAGGTGGATGTGCTCGTCCTCGGCGGCGTCGTGCAGCACGGCGTCGTAGTGCAGCTCGTCCACCTTGGCGATCGCGCAGAGGTCGCCGGGCAAGGCGCGCGGCACCTCGGTGAAGTCCTTGCCCTGCAGCATGAACAGATGGCCGACCTTGAACGGGCGCCGGCCGTCGCCCACGTAGAGCTGGCTGCCGGGCGTGATCGTGCCCTGGTGCACGCGCAGTATGCCCAGCTTGCCCACGTAGGGGTCCTGGGCGATCTTGAACACATGGGCCAGCACATGGCGCGCCGGGTCGGGCTGGGCCTGCATGGGCCGGGCCCCCTGGCCCTCGCCGCGCAGAAAGGCCGGCGGGTTGGCCTCGCTGGGGTCGGGCAGCAGGCGCTCGATCACTTCCAGCAGCTCGGTCACGCCGGCGCCGGTGCGCGCCGAGACGAAGCAGATCGGCACCAGATGCCCTTCGCGCAGGGCTTGCTCGAGCGGCGCGTGCAGCTCGCTTGGGTCGACGTCGCCCTCGTTCAGGTAGCGCTCGACCAGGGCCGCGTCGACCTCGACCACCTGCTCGACCAGGGCGCGGTGCGCTTCGGCCACCGAGGAGAAGTCGGTGGGCGGGCCGTCCTCAGCGAGGTTGTAGAAGCAGTCGACCACGCGCTCGCCGCGCCCGGCCGGCAGGTTCACCGGCAGGCATTCGCGGCCGAAGGCGGCCTGGATTTGCGCCACCAGGGCCTGCAGGTCCAGGCCCGGCGCGTCGATCTTGTTGACCACGATCAGGCGGTCGCGTTCGCGCTGCGCGGCCCACTGCATCATGCGCTGCGCCATGGGCTCGATGCCGTTCGGCGCGGCGATTACCACGGCCGCCGTCTCCACCGCCTCCAGCGCGGGCAGCGACTGGCCCAGGAAGTCGGGCGAGCCGGGCGTGTCGATCAGATGGGTGTGGATGCCGGCATGGCGGAAGTGCAGCAGCGAGGCATTGAGCGAGCGCAGCGCGCGCCGCTCCAGCGGGTCATGGTCGCTGACGGTGTTGCCCTTCTCCACGCTGCCCGGCGCGCCGATCGCGCCGGCCTGGCACAGCAGGGCCTCGACCAGGCTGGTCTTGCCCGCGGCGGCCGGCCCGACCAGGGCCAGGGTGCGGATCTGGGCGATCTCTGCGGCAACGGGCATGGCGCTTCCCCTTGAGCAACGGGAAGGCCATCGTAAGCGAGCCGCGGGCCGCGCGGCAACCGTTTTCGCTCAGGCGGCGGGCTGATGATCGAGTCCGCGGTCCGGGAAGAGCGCGCTATTCAACGAGCGAGGCCAAGCCTTTCCATTCCAGAAATCGTGCAAATTCCTCGAATGGCAAAGGCTTGCTGAAAAAATAACCCTGGATTTCGTCGCATTTGAGCGTCTCCAGAAGATGGGCCTGCTCCTTTGTTTCGACCCCCTCCGCGACGACTTTCAGCTTCAATGAATGGGCCAGGGATATGATGGTCGCGACGATGGCTTGATCTTCGGCGCTGGTCGCTAGATCGGTGATGAAGGCCCGATCGATCTTCAACACGTTCAGAGGCAGCCGGGCAAGGCAGCTCAAGGACGAGTACCCCGTGCCAAAGTCGTCAACGGCAATGTCGATGCCCAATTTTCCGACGGCCGTGAGTTTGGGGATGTTCGCCTCGAGATCCTTCATGATCAGGCTCTCCGTGATCTCAAGCTCCAAGGGAATGTCGCCCGAGACGGTGGAGACGACCTGGTCAATCATGGCCGTGAAGCTTTGATGTGCAAGCTGAACTTGAGACACGTTCACCGCGATGCGCGGGGGGTGGAGACCCTGTGCCGTCCATCGCCCATGGTCGGACATGGCCGCCTCCATGGCCCACCTGCCAACGTCCAGGATCATCCCGCTGTCTTCCAGGATGGGAATGAATTCGGAAGGTGGCACCAAGCCCGACTCCGGACTGTTCCAGCGGATCAACGCCTCCGCACCGGAGATTCGTCCGCTTTCGATCTCCACCCGGGGTTGATAATGCAGCAAGAACTCGCCCCGCTCCAGCGCATGCCGCATGCGAGCTTGCAGCGCGAGCCGCTCACCGACCTTGGCATTCAGTTCGGCCGTGTAGAACTGAAAATTGTTTCGGCCCAGCTCCTTGGCGCGGTACATGGCGGCGTCCGCATTCTTCAGCAGAGTCTCCGCGTCCCGCCCATCCTGGGGATACAGGCTCAGACCGATGCTGCAGGTCATATGGAGTTCCCGATCCGCCAGGACGACGGCCTGTGAAACCGTCTCATGAATCCTTTGGAGCAGGTCGATGATGCGTGGGTCGGTGGCGACCGAGGCGGAGATTCGCCGCGCCATGTCGGGAATGTTCTCCACCTCGGCGTGACTCGAGAAAATCACCACGAACTCATCCCCGCCCAGGCGCGCCACCGTGTCGCTGTCCCGGACGCAGTCGCTCAGGCGCTGGGCCACCATTTTCAGCAGTTCGTCTCCCGTGCTGTGGCCGAGGCTGTCGTTGACGAACTTGAAATGATCCAGGTCCAGGAGGGCAACCGTCACCATGTGATTGTGCCTGTGTGCATAGGTGATCGCCTGGCTAAGACGGTCCTGCAGGAGATTGCGGTTGGCCAGCCCGGTCAAGATGTCGGAGTTCGCATGGCGCTCAAGCTGCTCCTGGTAGTTCTTGATCTCGGTGAGATCGTTGAAAACGCCGACAAAATGGGTGATCTTGCCCGTGTCGTCCCGGACCGGCGCTATATGCAGATCATTCCAGAACAGGCTGCCATCCTTGCGATAGTTGCGCAGCAATGCATGAGCTTCGCGTTCTTCCCTCAGCGCATCACGAAGCGCCATGGCCCCGGGTTGGGCCGTGTCACCGCCCAGCAGGAAAGCGGGGTTTCGCCCGAGCGCCTCCGCGGGCGAATAACCGGTCATTCGCTCAAAGGCCGGGTTGACAAACGCAATCGGGTTGCCCGATTGCGTGTGATCGATCATCATGATCGCGTTGACGCTGGAGTCTATGGCATGCTGGCTGAGCCGAAGCGCTGCTTCTGCTTGTCCGCGCGCTCTTTCGCGCTCGAAGTTGTCCATGGCGAACGAGATGTCCATCGCCATTTCCGTGAGCAAATCCACTGCCGTCGCATCAAAGAAATCCGTCTGCGCGGCGTGCAGGCACAAAATACCCGCCACGCGGCCGGCCTGATGCAGCGGGAATGACGCGGCCGCGCGGGTTCCTATCTTCTCGGTCACCGCACGCCAAGGACGGGTCGAGGGATCCTGCAAGACATCGTTGCAGACATATGGCCTGTCCACGGGAATCGCGGCGACGGACGGATCATGGCCTTTCCGCCCCCACGCACCCAAGGGCATGGGCAGCGCGCCGAGGGTGTCTTCCCATGGGCCAAAGCGCGCGACCGGGCGCAGCTCGCGGTCTTGCGCATCGCGCAGCCCCACATATGCCAGTCTTGTGCCGCAAAGCTGGACGCAGATGCGGCACACCTTCTCAAACAGCTCGTCGCGATCCGCCGTGCGCACGATGGCTTCATTGGTCTCGCTGAGCGCGGCGTAGAACTTGTTCAAGCGCGCAAGCCTTTGTCCGGCAAGCCGGCGCTCGGCGACTTCTTCTTGCAGCGTTTCATTGGCTTTCGCCAATTCGGCTGTCCGCCGTGCCGAGGACTGGCGCCACCTCTGCAAGGCACTTGTCATGCTGTTCAAGGCGACAGCCAGCGTCCCGAATTCATGTGCGCCTCGCGGCGGCATGCGGATCCCCAGGTCTCCCTCGGCGACCCGCTCGGCAAACCCGAGGCACTCCGAAACCGATTGGGCGATGCTTCGGGAAACCAGGGAGGCGATGCTCAGTCCGATCAACAGCGCGGCGACACTGGCGCCCAGAACCGTCCAGGTGGCGAGCCGCGCTGCCCGTTGCAGGCCTTCGCGGGTTGCGAGCGCTCGCTGGGTGGCATTGAGGTGGAGCTTGTCCAGCAGAGGCTCGACGGTTTGGGTGGCGGCGAGATAATTTTTCTTTTCGACATCGATCCGATCGACAGCCTGAACATACTGTTCGAACAGGGACTGGTATTCGTTGGCCAGGCCCAGGAGTTTTCCCTTGACCGCGGGTGCGGCGCTGGTCGAGTCGAGATCCGCCTTGAACTGATCGATGCTCTGCCTGAAGGCCTTGGCGTATTTGCCCTGGCCGCGCATGATGAAGTCCTTCTCGTTCCGCCGCAGAGTCAACAGGTCGATCATGAGCGGGTCGAGCTTGCCGGAGCTGACGATGGGTTCGATCTCGTGGCTCTTCGTGCGAAACTTCCCCGCCAAGCCGGTATCCACCTGGCCAAGCTGCCCGTATAGATCGACGACCCTCAGGAAGCCGGCCTGGTATTGAGTGACGGCCTGCTCGATCGCCCGCGTCTGCTGGGTCGCGTCCGCCTCGTCGACCAGCTCGCGAATCTCCGCCATGTGCTGCCGGATATCAGCAACGTTGGTTCGCACAAAGGTCAGGTAGCGGGATCTGGCCTCAGAGAAGCCGAATTCGCTCTGGGACAGCAGGAAATCCTTTTCCGCGTTCCGCGCCTTGAGCATCGCGACATTGCTTCTCGCGCTGAGCTCGGCAATCCGGTTATCTATTTTCAGCAGCTTGTCGACCGCTTTGACCGAGTGCTCTTGAGCCATCCAGGAAGCGAGCCCCACGGCGAGGCTCAGGCCGATCGCAACGAGGAACCCGGCCGCCAACTGGGCCCGCAGGCTGAAGCGGTCGGACCAGGCTTTTCTTGTATGTGGCTCGATCATCACGTTTTTTGTGTTGTTCGCGAGTCCGGCCTCCCCTCGGCCTAGGAGCAGATCAGTCTACGTAGGGAATGAAGTCATGTTTCTCTATGATGTCGGTGACCTGTGGGGACAGAGAGAAGTTGATGAACTCTTTGACCAGCCCCGTCGGGCGCTCCTTGGTGAGCAGCAGAAGCGGGCGGGAAATGGGGAAGTCGCCGCTGCGGATGTTCTTTCTGGTGGCGGCCACGCCTTCCACGGGAAGCGGTTTGATGGCCACGCCTGCCATCGCCTTGCGTTCCGCCTCGCCGACGGATATCCATGCGATGCCATTCGGATTTTCGAGCAAGGCCTTGATGCGCGTGGGATTGTCGCCAAGCACGATGGAGGCCTTGACGTCCGGATATTTGACTTTGAAGAAATGGGTGAAGATCTCGGTTGAGCTGTAGCCGTCTTGAGCGGCCAGCACGGTGATCGTCGCGTTGCGTCCACCGACTTGGCTCCAGTTGCTCACCTTGCCGGTGAAAATATCGGCGATTTGTTGATTGCTAAGACGCTGGACCGGGTTGTCTTTGTGGACGATCAGGCAAACGCCATCCCGAGCCATGGCAAAGCTGAAGAGGATTGTTTCCTTGTCCGTCAGAGGGTGTAGACGAAAACAACATCTCGCGCGTTATGCTCTGATCGAAGCATGCGGACACGAGGTGGCAGATGGTGAAGAAGGCGCGAGGCGAGCAGCCGGGACGTCCGGGGC